>NZ_LGCW01000303.1:0-43465 GCF_001279365.1 Streptomyces sp. NRRL F-5755
GCGTGGGGCCGGGGGGCGTGGGGCCGGGCGGGGAGGGGGCGGTCGCGGCCGGCGGGACCGTACCGACCAGCTGCATCTCCGCGACCGGCTCGCCCGTCTCCAGCACCCGGCGCAGCGCCGCCCGGAGCCGGTCCGCCTCGGCACGCGGCAGGAAGTCGTGCGGTCCGCCGCCGCGGTACTTGGCCGGGGGGCCGCCGAAGACGGTCGCGAAGCGCTCGTTGACGCGCCGGATCCGCAGATCCGTGTCGAAGAGCACGAACCCCATGGGAGATTGGCCGAAAACGGCCTGAGAGGCGGCTATATCCGTCTCGATGCCGCGCAGCGCACGGACGTCGACAACCAGACAGACCGCGGCGCGCTCACCGTCCGCGGTCTCGGACGGCATCACATAGATCTCGGCCAGCCGCTGCCGCCCCGGCTCCCCCGTCTCCTCGTCCGTCTCGCGCGTGCGGTAGGGGACCAGGCCGGTCCACTCCCGGCCGTCGAGGATCTGCGACACCGTACGGCGGGCCTGTTCGTGCAGCTCATGGGGGACGAACGCGGACACCGGGTCCTTGCCGACGGCGTACCGGGCGGAGATGCCGAGCATCTCGGCGGCGCGCTCGCTCCACCGGTCGATGCGGCCGTCGGGGCCGAGCGAGAAGGAGGCGACGCGGATGTAGTCGTAGATGGAGCCGGGCGGGCTGCTCTGCCATATCGGCGGGCCTTCCGGGCCCTCGGGCCCCGCCGGCCGCGCCGGGCCGTCCGTACCGCCCGGCCCGGCCGGCTGCGCGGGTCCTGCCCCGCCAGATGACTTCTCGCTCACGAGCCCCGTCCCCTCCAGCTCATCGTGCCCGGACCGGACGAGCCGAGTATCCAGCACCGCGGCCATCCGGAACACGGTCTTCACGATCACAGCACAGTCTCGATCGCAGGCCGTCCACAGAATGTCAATGAAACGGCAACGATCAGGCCGCCACCAGACTCCTAACCCGCCACAGACAGCTCGAACCACACTGTTTTACCCGTCCTGCCGTGCCGGGTGCCCCAGCGCCGCGAGGTGCACGCCACCAGTTGCAGTCCCCGGCCCCCCTCGTCCTCGGGGGCCGCGGCGCGCTCCTGCGGCGGGTCGGGCACCGGGTCGGACACCTCGACGAGGAGATCGCCCCCGCTCTTGAGGACCATACGCACCCCGATGGGCCCGCTGGCGTAGCGCAGGGAGTTGGTCACCAGCTCGCTGACGAGCAGAACGGTCAGGTCCGCCGCGGAGTCCAGCCCCCAGTCCCGGAGTGTCCCGCGGACCACGGCGCGGGCGGTGCGCACGGAGCCGGGTTCGGCCGGGAAGCTCCATTCCGCGATGGGGGACCCGGAGATCACACCGCGCCGGGGCGCGTAGGACGCGGACTCGGGGGCCCCTGCCGCTGCGCTGTCGCTCACGCCGATCACTTCCCAGCCCGGTGCGAACACCCTCCGGATTGTCCGTGATGAGGGGGTAAACAGCACATACCCGATATCAGGGTCGCAATATCGCCCTCAACAGCGCACTGTGGCACAAACGGCGTACTGAGGCAGACGAGGGCTCGCCCCGTACGCCTCGTACGGGGCGGGGCAATCCAGGGCGCCACCCACGGCGGCAGGCCCGCCCCAGACCCCGCGGCAGCCCCGTACGAGGGACCCGCGTCGGTCCGATGATCGGCCCGTATGGGGGAAGGGCGAGATCGGGGGTGACCGGGGGCGGGGCGGCGCACCTGGCGGCACGGGGCGCTCTCAGCTCCCTGCCGCGTACGCGTTCCCGCTCAGGCGTCGCATCGCCTCGGCGACCGCCGGGCGGTCCTGGTCGAGCCAGTCGACCTCGTGCTCCTGTTCCGGCGCCAGCCAGCGCAGCGCGTCGTGGTCCTGGAGGGGCCGGGGTTCGCCGGACACCAGCCGGGCCGTCCACACCCGCAGGACGAGCCCGGGGCGCAGCGCCCACTCCCCCGGAATCCGCTCCACCGGTTCCGCCTCGATCCCCAGCTCCTCGCGGAGTTCGCGCGTCAGCGCCTCCTCGGGCGTCTCGCCGGGCTCCACCTTGCCGCCGGGCAGCTCCCAGCGGCCGGCCAGCGCGGCCGGGGCACTGCGCCGCGCGGCCAGCAGCCTGCCTCCGTCGAGCACCGCCGCGCCCACCACCACACGCACGTCCGTCATGCGCGGCAGCCTACGTCCCCCTGATGCCGCCCCCGCACGTCAGGTGGTGGCGTGGTTCACCCGCTCCACGACGTAGAGCCGCCCGTGACTGCGGGTGTCGAGCCGGTCGGCCACCTGCTCCGCTTCCGCGCGGGTGGCGTAGCGGCCGACGCGATAGCGGTTGCCGCCCTCGTCCTGACGAATGACGAGCCAGGGCAGCACCGCGCCACTGTCGGTCATCGCGCCCCTCCGTCCGCCGTCCGGCGCGCCGTCGCGCGCCCCTTCAGATCTGATGCCGAAACCGCATACCGCATATGCCCGAGCCTACGCCCGACCTTTACGCACCGGATACGGCTTTGCACAAAGAGGTACCGAACCGGCCACCGGACAGCGCGTGCGCCCCCTCCGGCCACTCCCGGCCGGTGCGGGGACGCTGTTGCCCTCGTACGCGAACGGGCGCCGCCGGCGGCTCCTGCCACCGACGACGCCCGTCGACTGCGCTTCACAAGGGTCGCGGGGGCGGTCCGGCGGTTACGCCGCGCAGCCCTCCGAGCGGCCCTGTCAGGCGGTCCCCGCCTCGCACTTGGCGTCGGACTTCGCACCGTCCGCTGCCGGCTTTCCGGCCGCCTCGGCCTCCGCCAGCGACTCCGCCTCGGCCTGGACCAGCGACGGGTTGCGCCAGGAGCTGCGGACGCCCCAGACGTAGAAGAGCAGGCCGATCACCGCGACCACGAGGATGTCCCAGCCCGCCGGCAGGTAGCCCTTGCCGCCGAACTCCTCGCCACCCATGTACGAGACGCACGCCATGACCAGCAGGTACGCCACCATCCAGGCGCCCGCCTTCAGGTGCGGCTTCAGCTCGGCCCACGGCTTGCGCAGCTCGTACCAGGCCCAGACCGGCAGACCGACCGCCATGATCAGGATGACCTTGCCGGTGAGCGGCCAGCGGCCCCAGTACAGGACGAGCGAGCCGAAGACCATCGCGATGGGCGCGACGACCGGCATGATCTTCAGCTTCACCGGCCGCTTGAGGTCGGGCGCGAGCCGGCGCAGCGACATCACCGCGACCGGGCCGGTGATGTACGAGATGACGGTGGCCACCGAGACGATCTCGGCGAGCGAGCCCCAGCCGCGGAAGACCGCGAGGAAGAGGAAGGCGATGAACAGGTTGAGGATCAGCGCCGGACGCGGCACCCCGGTCTTCTTGTCGACCCGGCCGAAGATCTTCGGCAGGTGGCCGTTCTCCTGCACGCCGTGGATCATCCGCGAGGTGGTCGCGGCGTAGATCATGCCGGTACCGGACGGGGAGACGAAGGCGTCCGCGTACAGCAGCAGCGCCAGCCAGTTCAGGCCCCAGGCGACGGCGAGGTCGGCGAGCGGCGAGTTGTAGCCGAGGTGCGCCCAGCCGCCGACGGACTCCAGCTTGCCGCCGGGGACGGCCATCAGGAAGGCGACCTGGAGCGCCACGTAGATGACGAGCGCGATGATGATCGAGTAGACGACGGCCTTGGGCAGCGACTTGCCCGGGTTGCGCGCCTCACCCGCCATGTTCAGCGGCGACTGGAAGCCGTTGTAGGCCCAGACGATGCCGGACAGGGCGACGGCCGAGAAGACCGCGCTCCAGCCGTTCGGCGTGAAGCCGCCGTGCTCCTTGATGTTGGCGGTGTCGAAGTGCGCCAGCATCAGCGCGCCGGCGGTCAGCACCGGCACCACGACCTTGAAGATCGTGATCGCGGTGTTGGTCTTCGCGAAGAGCGAGATCGCGAACCAGTTGAGGAAGAAGTAGAAGATCAGCAGGACGCTGGCCAGCGCGACACCGGTGCCGGTCAGCTCCTTGCCGTCGTAGAGCGCCTTGGTCCACCCGAAGTCCCAGGAGCTCATGTACTGGACGGAGGCGGTCGCCTCCCCGGGTATGACGGAGACGATCGCGATCCAGTTGGCCCAGGCCGCGAGGTAGCCGGCCAGCGAGCCGTGCGAGTACTGGCCGTAGCGGACCATGCCGCCCGCCTTCGGGAACATCGAGCCCAGCTCGGTGTAGGTGAGGGCGATCGTGAGCGCGACGGCCGCGCCGATGACCCAGGCGAGGATGGCGGCGGGACCGGCGATGGAAGCGGCCCGCTCGGCCCCGAAGAGCCAGCCGGAACCGATGATCGACCCAAGACCCGTGGCGGTCAGGGCAATGGTCCCGAGGGACCGTCGGTAATTCGAGTGGGAGCCCTGCTCCGCGCTCTGGGTCTGCGTCGTGCTCAACGTGCTTGGTCTCCTGATCTTCCCCCGTGCCGTGCACAAACTTCGCCATCGTAAGAGCGAATTGGAAGATCGGATTCCCAAGCGGGGTCAAAACTCGGGTCTGGCTGAAGGTGTGTGAGGTTTCCAACACCACAATTGCCTGGGCAAATCCAGACATACCAGCTTTTAGGGGGTGACTACTTGCGGGTTACGCGTCAGTACGCAACGTGCGATCTTGCGTTTGGCATCGCCGAAATTGGTATGAGGGAACGGGTTTCGGCCATTGATGGGGTGGGAAGGAGGCGCTGAATGCGGCGGGAGGGACGCCCATCGGCACCCCGCCGGGCGCTCCGGCATGCCCCGGCCCCTGACGCGCCGGCTAATGCACCGGCAAGTGGTACGCGACCCGATGGCGGTCGGCGAGCGTGACGACGTCGGCGGTCTCCACCGGGCGGCCGCCCGCGAAATACGTACGCGAGATGACCAGCACCGCGTGGCCCGGCACCCCGCCCAGCGCCATGGCCTCCTCGGCCAGGCCGGGGCGCGCTCCGACCTCCTCGACGACGTTGTCCACGATCACGTCGATGGCCGCCATCCGCTCGACCACGCCGCGCCCGGCCAGCGGCCCCTCCTCGGGCAGCATCACCGGGGTGCGCCCCGTCAGGTCCAGCGGCTCCCAGGAGGTCGAGAGCATGGACGGCTCACCCTCCGCGCGGAAGAGATAGCGCGTGCGCATCACCCGGTCGCCCACCTGGATGCGCAGCCGGGACGCGACGGCCGGGCCGGCCTCCTCCCGCTCGCTGCTGGACTCCCAGGTGCCCTTCACCCGCTCGTCGGCCTGCTCCTGCCGGAAGGGCGTGGCGCCGACGCCGGTGCGGTAGCCCGCGCGGGCGATACGGCGCGGGACGGGCTGCTCCCGTACGTACGTCCCGGAGCCGGAGCGGCCCTCGACCAGGCCCTCGGCCATCAGGACCTTGCGGGCCTCCAGGGCGACGGTGTCGGAGACGCCGTACTCCTCGCGGATGCGCGCCTGGGAGGGGAGGCGGGTGTGCGGGGGCAGCACACCTTCGACGATCTTCTGGCGCAGGTCGCCGGCGACGCGGAGGTACGCGGGCTGCTCACCGAAAGGCACATGCCCCTCCCAACAGCTTGACAGTCAGCAACAGCGTGGCAACCGCGCGTTGTTGACCGCAAGCCTGGGCCAGTAATTCACTCGAAGTGATGAAGCCCAGCTCAACCGAGGTGCCGATCATGGAACTTGGCCGCCTCACGACGCGTGTTCCCGGCGGTCCGGCGCGGCCGTACGTTTCGTGCGAAAGTCGGTACGACACGTCGTGCGACAGTCGGTACGACACGCCCCGCGCGCCGACCGGCGCCCGAGCGGTACGGGAAGGAGCCCACCGTGCCCGACGCCCCCCACACCGGCACCGGACGGCCCGCCGCCCCTCCCCTCTCCCCCGTGCCGGAGGACTGGCAGCGCGCCCTCGCCGTCGTCGCCCACCCCGACGACCTCGAATACGGCGCGGCCGCCGCCGTGGCCGAGTGGACGGCGGCCGGCCGCGAGGTCACCTACCTCCTGGTCACGCGCGGTGAGGCGGGGATCGACGGGCTCGGCCCCCAGGAGTGCGCCGCGGTCCGCGAGGCGGAGCAGCGGGCGAGCGCCGCCGTGGTCGGCGTACGGACGGTGGAGTTCCTGGACGGGCACCAGGACGGCGTCATCGAGGCCGGACTGCCGCTGCGGCGCGACCTGTCGGCCGCCGTCCGCCGGCACCGCCCGGAACTGCTGATCACCCTCAACCACCACGACACCTGGGGCGGGGTGGCCTGGAACACGCCCGACCACCGGGTGGTGGGCCGCGCCGCCCTGGACGCCGCGGGCGACGCGGGCAACCGCTGGATCTTCCCCGACCTGATCGCCGAGCAGGGACTCGACCCCTGGGACGGGGTCCGGTGGGTGGCGGTGGCCGGATCCCCGTACCCCACCCACGCGAAGGAGGTCGGCCCCGGGATCGAGCGGGCCGTCGCCTCCCTGGCCGAGCACCGCGCGTACATCACCGGCCTGGAAGGCGCCGGCCAGGACCCGGCCGCCTACGCCCGCGGCTTCCTGGAGCCCATGCTGCGCGCGGCAGGCGACCAGTACCGCGGCACCCCCGCCACCCTCTTCCAGCTCTACCCCCGCTGAGGCGGGGCTCCCCGCTCCCCTGCTCCCACGCGCCGGACGAAATCGGCCACCAAATCAGCGACCTCCCGCGGCCGCTCCAGCACCATGGCATGCGTCGCGTCCACCCCCGCCACCTCGACCCATGCCTCGCTCCGCGCCAGCTCGTCCAACTCCGCGTGCAATCCCTTCACATACGCCGCCATCAATTCATCCACCCATGGCATACCGGGCGTAGAAGGATTCGGCCGCAGCGCCCGAGCGATCAGCAACGGCCGCCGCACCCGCCGATAGAGCCCGAACAAATCAATCCCCGCCATCGCCTCCTGCATTCCGAGCCCCGCCACCCGCTCGGGCCGCAGATAGACCTCCCCCTCCGCATTCCGTGCCGCTCCCCTCCGCACCCCCGCCTCCAGCAGCTCCCGCGAAATCCCCAACTTCTCTGCCATGGCGGCGTTATAGGCCAGTACGCCGTCCAGACCGCCTTCCGGCAACGGCCGCCCCATGGCCGCGTCGGCGAATGCCCGGGCTTCCGCCAACCGCTGTTCCACGTAACCCCGGTCCAATCCCACGTACTGCTCGGGCCGCCCCATCCCATGCCCGTCCAGATTCACCGCGCCGGGCGTACGGTCCAGCTCTTCCAAACACCGGGCCGCGACCATCCCACCCAACGAATGCCCCACCACTACGGCATCCGGAATTCCACAGCCCTCCAGCACGGCCGCCACATCCGCAACCGCTCCCTCGAACGTCCAAGGCCCGTCCCCGCCCCCGGACTTCCCATGCCCCCGCAGGTCCATCGCCACCACCCGATGCCCCGCGGCCAGCAACGGCGCCACGAGCTCCCAGTCCACCAGGTTCCGCCCGGCCCCGTGCAGAAGCAGCAGGGGCATCCCGGCCCCGCCGTGATCGCGTACGGCGATCTCCACACCATCCGGCGCGACAACCCGAATGTCCTCAATGTCATGCGCAGCAGTCATGCGCCCACGCTAGGCCGCCGAATTCACCCCAAGATCATCCGCAGGGACGTAGATTTCCTTCGCCTGCGAGACCCATAATGGACTTACGCCACGCGGCGAAGCGCCCTCACCCAGTGGAACGACACGCAGATGTTCGGCATCGAGAACTACAGCCCACGCTGGCTGAACGGCATCGCCGACACCCGCGCAACGCACGCACAACGCCTGCGGACGCTCATCGGCCGCCCGCTGACGCGGCTGTGGCTCGTCTGGGACACCCAGCACGACGAGTGGTTCAGCGACTGCCCCGTACTTCTCGACTTCGACGGCGAGCAGGTCGAGATCAACCACTACAAGTTCCACGACCTGTCGATCACCTGGAACTCCGTGGACCCCCGAGTTCCTCTGCAGTGGCCGGTTTTCCCCACCCAGTGGCGCCACGACGCAACACCGCAGACGGCCGGCCTCCAAGGACAGCCGCTCCAGGACATCGAGCTCCTGGCCTGGCAAGGCCGCGACATGGCCCAGGGAATGGTCGCCGTCGGTTTCCTCTTCCCGTCGGGCCGCATAACCGTCTACAACGCCCTCGACGAGAACGGCCTGGCCTTCACCGAACCGGAGCCCGAGCACCGTCGCCACTCGCTTGCAACGAGCTCATGAGAAACCGCGACCGACACGGAACCAGCACCATGACGGCCCTGATCCACGTACCTCGATAAAGGGGCTGTCGCCCGGTAAGGACCTCGTGGCCTGGGTCTTGCCTAGCCACTGCGGTCGGGCCATGACCGGACTGCCCGGCTGGATGCCCCCACCGCACGCCGAAGGCTGGTTCGCGGACGACCTGGACCACCTGCCCGAGACACCACGTCGCACCGAGCTCATCGACGGAGCACTCGTTTTCAGGCCGCCGCCCCGGCGGTCCTGGCACAGCCGTCTCGTCACCATGCTCACAGTCACCCTCATGGACCAAGCGCCTGACGGCATACATGTCGGTCGCGAGATGACCATCAAGCTCGACCAACGCAACCGGCCCGAGCCGGACCTGCTGGCGACCACGGCCGCTTTCGACAGCGACCGCACCTGGTTCGCCCCGGACGAAGTGCGTCTCGTCGTCGAGGTCGTGTCCCCCGAGTCCGCCCACCGGGACCGCACCATCAAGCTCCGCAAATACGCCGAGGCCGGCATCCCGCACTACTGGTGCATCGAGGACGAAGACGGTTCGCCCGTCGTCCACGCCTACGAGCTCGACCGTCCCACCCGCGCCTACGCACCCGCCGGCATCTTCCGAGGCTCACTCCGGCGCCCCGTACCCTTCGCAATCAGCCTCGACCTGGACGGTCTCGTACCGGCTCGGCGCCGGGACTGAAGAGCACGCCTAAGGGCCGGTCCCGAACTTGGGTTCTAGGAGTCGTCGCAACACCCCAGCTCAAGGGGTGCGATGGACTTCAAGATCCGAGGGGACCGGACGCCGCAGGGCCCCAGGAAGCTGTCACGGGAGCGGGAGGCATACTCCCGGCTCGTGCAGCAGGGATACAGCAACACCGAGGCGTGCCGAATCGTCGGCGTCGATGCGCAGACCGGCCGGAAGTGGCGCAACGGCCGCAGTGCCGGCCGGCGGCAGAAGGCGGCACCACCGATTCACCTGGTGGTGCCGCCTTCCGGCCCGCCCCGATTCCTGCGTGAGGACGAGCGGATTCACATCGCCGACCGGTTGCGGGAGAAGGCCACGGTGCGGGCGATCGCCGCGGAGCCGGGCCGCAGCCCGTCCACGGTCAGCCGTGAGATCCGCCGCAACCGTCACCCCGGAAGCGGGGCCTGCCGCCCGCATGCCGCCCAGGCCCGCGCCGATGCCCGCCGGCCCCGCCCCAAGCCCCGCAAGATCCTGAGGAATCCCGAGCTGCGGGCCACCGTCCAGACGATGCTGGACGAAAAGTGGAGCCCGGAGCAGATATGCCACGCTCTGCGGACACGATTCCCTGACCGGCCGGAGATGCACGTGGTCCACGAGGCCGTCTACCAGGCGCTCTACGTCCAGGGCAGGGGCCGGCTGCGGCGTGAGCTCGCCGGTGCCCTGCGTTCCGGCCGTGCCCGGCGCAGGCCGCAGCGGCAGGCCAACTGTCGCCAGCCCCGCTTCACGACACCGAGGGTCATGATCAGCGAACGCCCCGCCGAGACCGAGGACCGGGCCGTGCCCGGTCACGGGTCGAGCATCACCATCTACTCTCGCCCCAACTGCCACCTGCTTCGCGGCGATGGTGCAGCTTCGATGAGCATGAGCCAGTCGGTGACGGGTGCACAGGGCCCGGCGACAATCACTCAGTCTATGTGCAACTGATCTCCATCCACTTCCGAAGTCTTGGCCGGAGCCGGATGCCCTGAGGTCTTGGACGCGTCTCCCTCCAGCGCATACGCGAGCGCGAGCGCAATCCGTTCGATCCAGTTGAGGGCGTCCGTGACATCAGCCTCGCCAATCTGGCGGCGTTGCTTGAGGTCGCCGTCGATCAGGTCCGCGTCGTGTGCGATCTGGTTGCGGCGGCGGAGCAACAGGACGTACTGGCCGCGCAGCCGTTTCTCGTCGTATGAAGTGCGGTACTGGCTCCACCGGTTTACCCACTTCGCCGCCTCCCGCCACACTTTGACGTCGGTGACGAGCGACATCACCTTTGCGATGGCGTCCGGGTTCTGCAAAGTCTGGCGGGCGATGTCCTGGCGCACCCGCTCCGCGACCACCTCGGCCGTGGTCGTTTCGCCCTGCTGCACCCTCTCCACGCAGTGCAGCGGCAACGGGTAGTCACGGAGCTTCCGCGGCATGTCCGGGTCGTCCTTGGCAGCTTCCTCAGCGACCCGGCGCAGCACCTCTTCCTGCACCCAGTGTTCGAGAGCGGCAATGGACTGCACCCAGGCGGCCCGGTAGAAATCTCCGGTGTCGATGCCCTTGGGGCTGAGCACCTCCAGCGCCTGCCCGGCTCGCACCATCTGGCGTGCGTACGACAGGTTCGTGACGAACGACTCGAACTGGCGGGTCTGGGGGTGTGCGATGGCCATGCATACCTCTGTGCGGCGCGTGGAAGGACGGGGAACATCGGGACGTGGACTCCTGATGTTCCCTGTACCGTACAGAGGTCGGTCAAGGGCTGCGCGAATCACGGTCGATTTGTGGCTCAATCCGATCGATTCGGCTCCGGACTCGGCCCTTCACTCCCTTACGGCAGGATTCTGGAGCTCTCCGCGGTACGGAGTTGGCCAGCCTCACGGCTAGGCATCTGTCCAGCTGGTGGAGCTCGCCCGCACCTGCCGTATGGTCCGCGAGCATCACCTCAGGGTTCCTCAACAGGCGGGCGAGCGACCATGGCCAGTTGCAGGGCCATTTGCTGGCTGGTCAACCGCGAGGCCAGGTCACCGCCGGAGTCGGAGACGACGTACCGGGATTTGCCGTCGGCGCTGCACCAGGGGAGGTGGCGGGGTTGGCCGAGAGGTGTCCGCCGTTGTGGCTGTCGCGACTGCTCCGTAACCGGCCCGATGCATCGTAGAGACCGTTCCGGCGAAGGGAACCTTCGGGATCGCCGTCCTGAAGGAACAGCCGGCAGCGGCCGCACGGGAACGCCGGAGGGCCATAACGTACTTGGCATTGCGGCCCTCCGGCGCGGTGATGACGAACCTTCCGGCCGCCGTCAGGCCTCTTCCGCCTCCGGTACGTCCACATCCGCGCCCAAGGACTTCGCGATGGCAGTGAACTCGGCGAGGGCAGACTGAAGATCGCGCACGATCTCCTCGGCGATGACCTCCGGCTCCAGGTCGCTGTCCGCATCCTCCAGCGCGGGGTCCTTCATCCAGGTGATGTCGAGGTTGACCTTGTCGCGCGCCGTCAATTCCTCGTACGTATATGGCTTCCAGCGGCCGTTTTCGTCCTCGTCGGCGACCCGGGCGGAAATCGGCTCGCCCGCCTTGTACTTGGCGACGAAGTCGTCGAGGTGGGGGCGGGTCAGCGGGCGCTGCTTCATGGTGAAGTGCTGGCCGGTGCGGAAGTCGTAGACCCAGGTGACGGTGGTGTGCGGTTTGCCGTCGGCGCGCGGGGGCTTCTTGTCGAAGAAGAGGACGTTGGCCTTGACGCCGCCGGCGTAGAAGATGCCGGTCGGCAGACGCAGGATCGTGTGCAGGTCGAACTCGTCCAACAGCTTGCGTCGGACCTTCTCGCCCGCGCCGCCCTCGAAGAGGACGTTGTCCGGCAGGACGACGGCCGCCCGGCCATTCACGGCAGTCAGCGACATGATGTGCTGGAGGAAGTTGAGCTGCTTGTTGGTCGTGGTGGCAGTGAAGTCGTCGCGGTCGTACTGGACGTCCTCCTTCTCCAGGTCGCCGTCCTGGCCGATCACGGTGATCGCGGACTTGCGCCCGAAGGGCGGGTTGGCGAGGACGAGTGAGGCGTGCCGACCGCTCGGCTTCTCGGCCAGTGCGTCGCCGACGTCAATCAGGCTCGGGCCGTCGCTCTTGCCGATGCCATGGAGAAGCATATTCATAGCGGCGAGGCGGGCGGTACCGGTGACCAGCTCGTTGCCCCAGATCTTGCGGCCGCTGTCATATGCCTTGCGGGCCTCAAGGTCCATGTCCTTGATGTGATGCCGAGTGATGTACGTGTGCGCGGCGATCAGGAACCCACCGGTGCCGCAGGCGGGGTCGGTGATGGTGTCGTCCGGACCGGGCCGGGTCACATCCACCATCGCGTCGATGAGCGCGCGCGGCGTGAAGTACTGGCCGGCGCCGGTCTTGGTATCGGACGCTCCCTTGGCGAGCAGCCCCTCGTACGCGTCGCCCTTGAGGTCAGTGCCAGTGACCGTCCACTCCTCGCGGCCGATCAGCTCGACGACAAGCTTTTCGAGCAACGCGGGCTTGGTGATCCGGTTCTGCGCATCTGCGAAGATCGTGCCGATGGTGGTGTGGGGCTTGCGACCCAGGTGCTCCAGGATGGAACGGTAGTGGAGTTCGAGCTCTTTCCCGCGCTTGCTGACGAGTGACTTCCAGTTGTACTCCTTCGGCACGATGCCGCTGAGGTCACGGCCGTCCCACGGGTCGCTCTCGATCTCGTCGACCATCTTCAGGAAGAGCAGGTACGAGAGCTGCTCGACGTACTCGATGGTCGACATGCCGTTGTCGCGAAGAACGTTGCAGTAGTTCCAGAGCTTGGCGACCAGAGTGTTGGTCTGCGCAGCAGCCTTCTTGGACTTGGGCGTCTCGGTAAGCGGGACACCTTCGGCGGAGGGAGTGGCTGCGTCGTCTGTAGCGGGGGCGGTCACTGGAAGAGCTCCTGCTGAACGGTGGTGATGGGGGCGGGGGTTGGGTCGGGGGCGGCGGCCTCGGTCGCCTTAGCCGTGGCGGCCGTCTTGCGGGGGCGCGCGGCGCGCTTGGCTTTGGCGGGTTTGACGGCGCCGCGCTCGGCGGCGATTCGGGCGAGGAGGGTGGCGGCAGGTTCGTCGGCGGGGTCCTGTGGGAGCAACTTGCCCACGAACGCCTTCTTCAGGATCTTCGACCTGAGAACTTCCGCACGGCGGAGTGTCCGGTCAAGTTCACTCCCCAAAACAGCAGCCCGGTCCACCGATGCCGTGACGCTCGCAGCGATACCAGCTTGTTCCCGCTTCGGCGCAATTGGAATCTCAACCTCAAGGAGCTGACGTTGAGAGATGTTGCGCATCGAATCCTTACTGCCTGTCGCCTGTGCAGAGATCTGCCTCCTGACATACGGGGAAGAGAGCACGGAAATCAGCCAACCCCTGTCCACCCCATCTGCCGGAATGAGGCGCAGGCTCTTGTCGCTCAGGAGCAACTTGTTTCGGATGTCCCCGACAATTACGGGTGCGCCCACATACTTAGGAGTGTTGGCCCTGCTGACCAAGATGTCTCCCGGCTTGACCTCATAGCGCTCGTCGATCTCGCGCCCCACGGGGACAGCTTTCTGCTCTCCCTCTCGAAACTCACCCCAAGTCATGGCACTGACCTTGATTACTCCCCACTCATGGGGAAGGGCCGGTCTGGCCTCGCACCTGAACGATTTCCCTGCCTCGATCCGCTCCAGCACCTGACCAATCGTTCCCCAGTGCCATCCAGACGGAAGTTCCCTGCCCGCGGCCGAACCAATTCCCGTGTTACGCAGCGCGCCGATCAGCCCGGGGAGGCGTTGGCGGCCCGAGTGGGTGGACGCAACGGCTACGTCGAGCCGGGAGAGCTGTTCTTCGAGGGCCTCGACGATGCGGTGCTGTTCGGCCAGCGGGGGTACCGGGACCCTGACGCGCTTGAGTGAAGCGCCCGAGATTCCCGCTTGCCCAGCGGACGTTTTGACCTCGCCTCGAACTTGTTCACGTACACGCGGTGAAGCCCACGCGTAGACCAGGAACCGGGAGTCCATGACTTGCTGTGAGACGCGCACTCGAATCAGCTTGTCTGGATACGCAAGTTCAGGTGCACCGTCGGGAACCCTGGCCCCCGCGCCAACATATTCAGGGTTTCCGTTGTACCGAGTGAACAGCAAGTCGCCGGGCATCACATCGCCCGCCTGATCCTGCACTTCCTGCCAGTCCAACCCCGTGTACCGCAAGTCGTCCAGGCTTAGCCGCATCGGCCGGACCGCACCGATCCGAAGAATCGGCGTACCGTTCGGCTCCGTACCAGGCCGTGATACGTACATCCCGTTCTTGACGGACGTAGCGATCTCCCCGAGCTCCGCCCAGACCCATCCTTCCGGCAACCCACCCACAACCATACTCAAGCCAATTCCTGATTCAGCTCGTCCAGCAGTTCCAGCGCCCGGTTCTTGTCACCGAAAGCATTCGCGAAGCCACGGCCGCCACCCTTCGCCGAGAAGGGGAGGTGGCTGAAGTCCTCGCGTTCCATGCCCACGTCCACTGCGATGGCATCCTTGATGCGGTGAAGCCACCACAGCTGGTCCTCGGTGAATTCGACGCCCGCCTGATCCTGCCGTAGCAGCCAGCCCTCGAAGCGCTCCTCGACCACCGTACGGTAAGGGCGGAGTTCGTCGTCTGCGCCGAGCGTGTAGCGGACGAGGTTCATGAGGTCGCCGAGGCCGGCCGTTTTCGACAGGGATTCCGACGCCTTGCCGAGCAGGTCGTAGTGGTCCCATATGACCTTCGGGGTCCAGGTCCGCTTGGTGGCCTTGATGGTGGCGAGCAGCTCGCGAAGATGTGCCCGTGCCTCCTGCGGGCGGACCCGCGATCCGCTGCCGAGGATCACCTGGAGTGCGATCGCCTCCGCCGCCTGCTCGTCGCGCCGACGATTGTCCAGCAACTGGCGCCACTCGGCGAGTTCCTTCTCCGCGCGTTCTTCTCGCGGGACCTCCGTCAGCCGTATCCCGACCTCGGTCGTCGCGTCGTACGTCAGGTCGTGCTGCTGCTTGATGCCGACGATCAGCTTGCGGAGCTCCGGGTGCGTGGTCAGGACCTCGACCGCGTCCTGGACGAGACGCCGGGCCTGGTCCGCGCCGCCCTCCCGGTACGCCCGATCCTGGGTGTCGACGTCCACCGCGTCGGAGATCCGGCGGACCAGCTCGCCGAGTGGGACGCCGCCCGATGCCTGCTTGATCTGCTCACGCTCCTCTTCGGTGAGCTTGCGGTCCAGGCGGGCCAGACGACGGCCGAGCGTCTCGGCCTGTTCGGCGGTGAGGGAGCGGCTGCCCGCCTTGTCCATGAGCTTATCCGTGCTGAGGGCACCGGTGTCCGGCGGCAACATCGGCCGGGTGTCGACCAGCGGCGACGCGGTGACGCCCACCGCGTCGACCAGGACGAAACGGTCCTTGGCGAGGTCGGCCGCCGCCTCCGGCGTCACCGCCTTCAGCTCGTCGGCGTCGATCGTGCGGGAGCCGCGCCCCTTCATCTGTTCGAAGAGCACGGGGCTGCGTACGGCCCGTAGGAATATCACGCACTCCAGGGCCCGTACGTCTGTCCCCGTAGCGATCATGTCGACCGTGACGGCGACCCGGAGCAGCGGCGAGTTCCGCAGGTCGTTGACGAGCTGCTCGGGGTCGTCGCCCTTGTCCCGGGACCGGTAGGTGATCTTCTTGGCGAAGGCGTCACCGCGTCCGAAGACCTCCTTGACCTGCTTCAGAACCTCGTCGGCGTGGTCGTCGCTCGCCGCGAAGACAAGGGTCTTGGGCAGTTCGGCACGGCCAGGGAACCAACGCTGCCAGTTGTTCTTGTACGAGGTGAGCACGGCCCTGATCTCGTCCTCGGTGATCACCGTGCGGCCGATCTGGCCGACCGTGTACGTGAAGTCCTCGTCCAGCTCCTCGTATCGCTGGGCACGGGTTTTGCGGTCACGGATACGGACCGTCGTGCCCTTGTCGATCTTCGCACCGCCCGCTTCCCGTACCGAAGTGTCCATGGTGACCACGTCGAAGTCGACGTTGACGCCGTCGGCGACAGCCTGCTCGTAGGTGTACTCGGAGACCAGGTTGTTGTCGAAGAAGCCTTTGGTCTGGCGGGTGGGGGTGGCGGTGAGGCCGACCAGGTGGGCGTCGAAGTAGTCGAGAACGCCGCGCCACAGGCCGTAGATGGAGCGATGGCACTCGTCGATGACGATCACGTCGAAGGACTCGATGGGGACATCCGCGTTGTACTCGACGGTGACCGGGCGGTCGGTCATGTAGTTCTCGTCGAGGGTGGAGGAGTCCTCGCGGTCCTGGGCCTCGGTCGTGTCCTCCAGGGGATCGCCCTTGAGGAGGGAGTACATGCGCTGGATGGTGGAGACGACCACGGCGGAGGTCTCCTGGAGGCCGGTCCGGCCGAGGGTGTCGACGTTGTAAAGGTCGGTGAACTTACGGTTCTCGTCCGGGGCACGGTATTTATCGAACTCGGCCTTGGCCTGACGGCCAAGGTTGTTGCGGTCGACGAGAAAGAGGATGCGGCCCGCACCTGCGTGCTTGAGGAGCCGGTACGCCTCGGTGACGGCGGTATAGGTCTTGCCCGCGCCGGTGGCCATCTGAATCAGAGCGCGCGGCTTGTCCTGGCCGAGGGACTGCTCAAGGCCGATGATCGCTTCCTCCTGCGCCGCGCGGAGGTCATGGGTCTCCAGGACCGGGAGCCCGGTACGCAGCGCGGCGCGGAAGGTCGGAGTGTCCGGGTGATCGGTGGCCCGCTTCATCCAGGCGGCGAAGGTCTCGGGCCGGTGGAAGGCGAAGACCGGGCGGGAACGGGCGTAGGGGTCGAGGAGGTTGATGAAGAATGTCTCCGCGCCGGTGGTGGCGTAGCGGAAGGGGAACGGTTCCTGCTCGCGCCAGACCGCCAGGGAGTGCTCCTTGAGGACACCGGCCGCGTACCGCTCGTTCTGGGCGAGGGCCCCGGCCAGGGCGGTGCCCTCACGCTTGGCTTCGATGACGCCGACGATCATGCCGTCTATGTAGAGGACGTAATCGGCGCGGCCGGTGGCCAGGGTGAACTCACGGACCGCGACGCCCTGGGAGGCGAGCGGGTTGAGATTGGCCTTGTCCTGGACGGTCCAGCCGGCCGCAGTAAGCATTTCGTCGATACGGACGCGAGCCTGCACCTCGTTGAGCGGCTCGGGCCGCTGTGCACGGGCGACGATCGCCTCGCGGGCGGCGGCGGCGACCGGGCGGGGCTTCAGCCGCTCCTGGTTGTAACGATTCCGCTGTTCGCTCCTGAGCCGCTCGATCTCCTCCCGATAGCTCGCGGCCAGTGCTTCCGACTCAGCGCGGGCCTGCTCGGCGGCCGCGGTCAGTTTCTCGGCCTCCTCCCGGCCGCGCTGCTCGGCCTCCAGGCGGTCGCCGACCTCGCCGAGGCGGGTACGGGACTCGGCGAGGGTGCGCTGGTAGTGGCCGAGCGCCTCGCGGAGCTCCTCGAGCTCGGCGGGACCGGCCGCCACGTCCCTCGGCAGCCGCGGCGGTACGAACGCGGAGATTTCGCGGACACCGTCGATCGCGCGGGAGAAGAACTGCCCGAGCTGGAAGCAGAGTTCGACAGCCTTGAGAGCCTTGCTGGTGTCGAAGAGATGGTTGTGCGCGGCGTCGTTCCGCCCCCGGCGGAGGGTGTCGAAGGCGTCCCGGGTGCGGCCCGGCAGCAGACCAGCCCGCTGGAGCCCAGCGAGCCGGTCGACCTGGCGGGCCCCTTCGATCCGCACCCCTGCCCGTTGGACCAACTCCTCGGCGAGCACCTCTCCGAACTGGCCGGACGCCACATACGAGACGTTGGGATTGGTAAAGACCGACTGTTCGGCCTGGGAACCATAGATCGCGAGTAGAGGCTGCATCGCATAGAGCCGCCCGAAGTTGGGAGACCTTCGGGCAGCTGCCTTCAGCTGCTCCGGGACTTGCTCACGACGCTGTGCCCGCCCGCTCATACGTTGCCGCTCCTCGACCAGGCCGCATCCGGCCCTCACCTGTGACAAGACCTCTCACTCTACGTCTGACCGGGTACTCCTCTCGGGCAAATGAATCGATCACATTGTCCAACCCTCGATGGAGCCGCAAAAGGGGCCTGTCTCGGCTTGACAGACCCCTCCTGACCTGCGCCTTACAGGACGCCGGTTTAGTTCGATATTCAATTAAACATTGAAGCGGAATTCGACGACGTCGCCATCCTGCATGATGTAGTCCTTGCCTTCCATACGCGCCTTCCCCGCAGCCCGAGCCTCGGCAACCGACCCCGTTTCCACCAGGTCGTCGAACGAGATGACCTCGGCCTTGATGAACCCCTTCTGGAAGTCGGTGTGAATGACACCGGCCGCCTCAGGAGCCGTAGCCCCCTTCTTGATGGTCCAGGCGCGAGTTTCCTTGGGGCCGGCCGTGAGATAGGTCTGCAGGCCGAGGGTGTTGAAGCCGACGTGGGCGAGGGTGGCGAGGCCGGGTTCTTCCTGGCCTACGGACTGGAGGAGTTCGAGGGCTTCGGACTCGTCGAGTTCGGCGAGGTCGGCTTCCAGTTTGGCGTTGAGGAAGATGGCCTCGGCGGGGGCCACGAGGGCGCGCTGTTCCTTCTTGAAGTCCTCGTCGGTCAGCTCGTCCTCGTCGACGTTGAAGACGTAGAGGAAGGGCTTGGTGGTGAGGAGGTGGAGGTCGTGGAGGAGTTCCGAGCGCTCGGAGCCCTGGACGATGCCCTGCGAGAAGAGGGTGTCGCCCTTCTCCAGGATGGCCTTGGCCTCCTCGACGGCCTTGACCTTCGGGGCCACGTCCTTCTTGATGCGCGACTCCTTCTGGAGGCGCGGCAGGACCTTTTCGATGGTCTGGAGGTCGGCGAGGATCAGCTCGGTGTTGATGGTCTCGATGTCGTCCCTGGGCGAGACCTTGCCGTCGACGTGGACGACGTTCTCGTCCTTGAAGGCGCGGATGACCTGGCAGATCGCGTCGGACTCGCGGATGTTCGCCAGGAACTTGTTGCCCAGGCCCTCGCCCTCGGAGGCGCCGCGGACGATGCCGGCGATGTCGACGAAGTCGACGGTGGCCGGGAGGATCTTCTGGGAGTCGAAGATCTCGGCCAGCTTGGCCAGGCGCGGGTCGGGGACGCCGACGACGCCGACGTTGGGCTCGATGGTGGCGAACGGGTAGTTGGCCGCCAGCACGTCGTTCTTGGTCAGGGCGTTGAACATGGTCGACTTGCCGACATTCGGCAGACCGACGATTCCGATCGTGAGCGACACGGTGGCGACTTCCCGGAGAGGATGCGGGTGGACTGGGCAACGGTGCGTACGGCCCGCTGCGGGGCCGGGACGGCCGTAAGGGGTGCGGTCCATGGAGGACCGGTCGTCCAGTCTACGGGGCGGGGGAAGGGCGCCGGGCGGCGGAGGTGGAGGCGGCCGGACGGGGCAGGGGGACGGCCGGGTACTGCGGCGCAGGGCTCCCTCTGCGTACGCGGCGTCCCGCCCAACGGGTGATTTGTACGCCGAATGGTCCGGTCAGGTCAGTCAAAACGCGTGTCCTGTAACCGATTGATCCCACTTGGCGGCCTACCGTTGCCGAGTGGAGCAACACAGAGCGCGCAGCCCTCAGCACAGTCCGCCCCGGACCGTCCGTCCGGCAGCGGGCCAGGACGCACGGCTTCCCCGTCCCGCGGAGGCCGTGCCGCCGAACGCTCCGGAGGCCCGGGGCGCGGCAGGCACCCCAGGAGCCCCGCGGGCCCCGGGTGCCCCACGCGCGCCGGGCGCGGCGGGGCCCGGCGGCGAGACGTCGACCGTCTACCGCGTGCGGGCCCGCCGGCGCGGCCCGCTGGCCCCGCTGGCGGCGGCGGCAGCGCGGCTGCCGTCGCCGCGGCTCACCGGCCTGGGCTGCGGCCTGCTCGGCACCTTCGTCCTGTTCGCCTTCGCCTTCTTCGACCACCTGCTGTTCGGGGATGCGCCGACGGCGTACGGGGTCTTCTTCGTCGTGGTCGGCGTGTGCACCGGGCTGTGGGTACGGCCGTACGACCTGATCACGGCCCCGATCGCGCTGCCGATCATGTTCACCCTCGGCACCGTCCCGATCAGCCACAACACGGGCGGGTTCGCCGGGCTGCTGATGGGCGTCTTCACGGTGCTGGCGACGCAGGCGGGCTGGCTGTTCGCGGGGACGCTGGCCTGCGCGCTGATCGTTGTCGTACGCAAGGCGGCGGCCATCGCGCGGCGGCAGGCCGAGCGGCACGCGCAGCGGCAGGTGGCGCGGGCGCAGAGCCGGGAGCCGGCGAAGGGCGGGAACGCGAGCGGCGCGGCCGGGCGGGCCTCCGGGCAGGCGCCGGACCCGCCGTCCGGCCGTTGGCAGCGAAGGCGCGGGCAGGCGGACGAGGGGCCGGGGCCCGGGCAGCGGCCGGGACTGGCCCAGGGGGCGCATCACCCCCGTAGCCCCGGGCCGCGTGCGGGCCAGGTCAGGGATCGGCCGGCCAGCCGACCTGCGACGTAGGGCCGTCGGAGGACGGGTCGGAAGCGGGGGCGGCCAGCGGGCCGGCGGACGCGCCCGCGCCGGCCGGGGCCGCCGTTCCGTCCCGGTCCGCGGCCGCGGCCGCCATCGCCGCGCCCACGATGCCCGCGCTGTTCTGGAGCTGCGCGGGCACGATCTCCGCCCGGATGCCCTCGATCAGCGGCAGGAACTTCGCCGCCTTGCGGCTGACGCCGCCGCCGATCACGAACAGCCGGGGCGAGAAGAGCATCTCCACGTGGGCGAGGTACTTCTGTACGCGGTGCGCCCAGTCCGGCCAGCTCAGGTCCTCGTCGTCCTTGACCTTGGTGGACGCCCGCTTCTCGGCGTCGTGGCCGTGCAGCTCCAGGTGGCCCAGCTCGGTGTTGGGGACCAGCTCGCCGTCGGTGAAGACGGCGCTGCCGATGCCGGTGCCGAAGGTGAGCACGATGACCGTGCCCCGGCGGTCGCGGCCCGCGCCGAACCGCATCTCGGCCAGCCCCGCCGCGTCCGCGTCGTTCAGGACGGTGACCGGGCAGCCCCCGGTCTCGTCACCGAGGCGGCCGGCCAGCAGCGCGGCGGCGTTCCGGTCGATCCACCCCTTGTCGACATTGGCCGCCGTACGGGTGACGCCGTCCGTCACCACGCCGGGGAACGTCGCGCCGACCGGCCCCGACCAGCCGAAATGGTCCACGACCTGCTTGACGCAGTCCGCGACCGCGTCCGGGGTGGCCGGATGCGGGGTCAGTACCTTGAACCGCTCTTCCGCCAGGTCGCCGCGCTCCAGGTCCACCGGAGCGCCCTTGATGCCCGACCCGCCGATGTCCACACCAAAGACCTTCATGCCTAGAGGCTAGGCGCCGGGCGGCCGGTTCACCCCTCGGATGGCGTCCGCGGGCCCGGGCACGCGGTCCCCGGGCCCTCGGGCTCATCCCTCGGCGGCGGTCTTCGCCTCGGCGCGCAGGTCGCGGCGGAGTTCCTTGGGCAGCGAGAAGGTGATGGACTCCTCGGCGGCCTTGACGGTCTCCACGTCCTCGTAACCGCGCTCGGCGAGCCAGTCCAGGACGCCGTGCACCAGGATCTCGGGGACGGAGGCGCCGGAGGTCAGGCCCACGGTGGTCACGCCCTCCAGCCAGCTCTCGTCGATCTCCTCGGCGCCGTCGACCAGGTGGGCGGCGCCGGCGCCCGCGCCGAGGGCGACCTCGACCAGGCGGACCGAGTTCGAGGAGTTCTTGGAGCCGACCACGATGACCAGGTCGGCCTGGGCGCCCATCTGCTTGACGGCGGTCTGGCGGTTCTGCGTGGCGTAGCAGATGTCGTCGCTGGGCGGGGAGAGGAGGTTGGGGTAGCGGCCCTTGATGGCGTCGACCGTCTCCATGGTCTCGTCAACCGAGAGGGTGGTCTGGGAGAGCCAGACCACCTTGTCCGGGTCGCGGACCTCGATGTTCTGCACATCGTCGGGGCCGTCGACCAGGGTGATGTGGTCGGGGGCCTCGCCGCTGGTGCCGATGACCTCTTCGTGGCCCTCGTGGCCGATCAGGAGGATGTCGAAGTCCTCCTTGGCGTACCGGACGGCTTCCTTGTGGACCTTGGTGACCAGCGGGCAGGTGGCGTCGATGGTGGCCAGCTTGCCCTGCTTGGCCTCGTCGTGGACGACCGGGGCGACGCCGTGCGCGGAGAAGATGACGATGTTGCCCTCGGGGACCTCCGCCGTCTCCTCGACGAAGATCGCGCCCTTCTTCTCCAGGGTCTTGACCACGTACTTGTTGTGGACGATCTCGTGGCGCACATAGACGGGCGCGCCGTACTGTTCCAAAGCTTTCTCGACGGCGATCACGGCACGGTCCACGCCCGCGCAATAACCACGCGGCGCGGCGAGCAGGACCCGGCGGCGGTCCTCGCGCGGCGTGGCGGCTCCGTCCGGAGCGCTGGCGGGCGACGGGCTGGGCGTAGCAGCAGTCATACGATCCATCGTACGGGGCGTACTTCGCGGTTCGTGCTGCCGTGGGGGCGCGGCGGGGTGAACGAGGTTGACGGGGCGCGGGGCGGTGTCACCGGGGTGACGGGGGTGGCCGCACGGGTGTGGGGCGTTGCGTGAGGCCGCGGCGCGGGGGTGGGGGTCGTGGGGCGTAGAGGCGCGTGCATGGCTGTGCGAGTGTGCGAGCGCCCTGTTACGGAGGCGCGTGCGCCGTGCTGCGGGTACGTATGTGCTGCCGTACGCCACCGGAGTGGCACCGGAGTGCCGTGTGCGCCGCGCCGCCGTACGCCACCGGAGTGCGTATGCGCCGCACCGCCGCACCGCGGCGAGGCTGCCTCCCGGCCCCCTCCCCCCTCCTGGCGCGTCCACCCCGTCCGGCGCGCGGCCTTGCCCGAAGCTGGAAGGCAGCCGACGATCATCGTCGGCACGTACGTCCCCCGCTGGAGTGACCGTCATGAGCGCACCGCCCGAGCCGAACCCGTCCTCCGGACCGAATCCGTCCTCCGGGCCGACCCCGTCCTCCCCGCCGCCGTCCGCCGGAACCACCGCGTCACCCGGCGCGTCACCCGGCGCGTCCGCCGACGCCGGGCTCCGGCGCACGCTGACCTTCCGGGACCTGATCGTCTACGGGCTGCTCTTCATCGCCCCGATGGCCCCGGTCGGCATCTTCGGCACGCTCCAGGCCAAGTCGCACGGCGCGATCACGGTCGTCTACCTCGTGGCGACCGTCGCGATGGCCTTCACCGCGTACTCGTACGCGCAGATGGTGCGGGTCGCCCCGCAGGCCGGCTCGGTGTTCACCTACGCGCGGGTCGGGCTCGGCGACGGCGCGGGCTTCGTCGCGGGGTGGATGGCGATGCTCGACTATCTGCTGATCCCGGCGGTGGCGTACCTCTTCTCCGGTATCGCCATGCACGCGCTGGTGCCGTCCGTGCACCAGTGGGTGTGGACGGCGCTCGCGGTGGTCGTCACCACGCTGCTGAACCTCATGGGGGTACGGACCGCGGCGGTGGCCGGGTTCGTGGTGCTGGCGATGGAGCTGGCGGTGCTGGTGGTGTTCGTGGTGGCGGCGGTGTGGGTGCTGGCCACGGACGGGGCGCGGCGCGGGTGGTCGGTACCGCTGACCGGGGAGGGCGGTTTCTCGACGAGCGCGGTGCTGGCGGCGGTGTCGGTGGCGGTGCTGTCGTATCTGGGGTTCGACGCGATCGCGTCGTTCGCGGAGGAGACCACGGGGAGTTCCGCGCGGGTGGCGCGGGCCGTGCTGACCTGCCTGGTGCTGGCGGGTGTGCTGTTCGCCGTACAGACCTATCTGGCGGCGCTGCTCACGCCGATGTCCGCGGCCGAGCTGGCGGCGAACCCCGCCGGGCAGGGCGACGCCTTCTACACGACGGCGGACACGGCCGTCGGCGAGTGGCTGCAGAAGCTGGTGGCGGCGAGCAAGGCGATCGGCGCGGCGTTCGCGGCGCTGGCGGGACAGGCGGCGGCCGGCCGGCTGCTGTTCGCGATGGCGCGGGACCGGCGGCTGCCGGGCGCGATGTCGAAGGTGGACGCGGGCAGCGGCGTGCCGCGGCGGGCACTGCTGGGCGCCGCGGTGGTGACGCTGGTCGCGGCGGTGTGGGCGGCCCGCCGCGACGACGGCCTGGACCATCTCTCCTCGATCGTCAACGTGGGCGCACTGACCGCCTTCGGTCTGCTGCACGCCTCGGTGATCGGCTGGTTCTGGGTACGCAAGCGGGCCGGGCGGCCGAACGTCCTCAAGCACGTCCTGGTGCCGCTGCTGGGCCTGGCGGTGGTGGTCGCGGTGATCGTGGAGGCGTCCGGGACCGCGCAGACCGTGGGGGCGGTCTGGCTGGTGGTGGGGCTGGTGGTGCTGGCGGTGCAGTACGGGCGCAGGAGGGGCGGTACGGCGGGCGCCGCCGAGCGGTGAGCGGTCGGCCACGCCGGGATCGGGCCTGGGGCGGGCGGCCTCGTACGGGGCCGCGGCAAGCGGCCGGCCTCGTACGGGTCTGCAACGAGCGGCCGGCTTCGTACGGGTCCGCGCCCGCTCCGCGCCGCCCGGCCTCGTACGGACCCCGCCGCCCGCTCCGCGCCGCCCGGCGCTGTCAGTGCCGGGCTATACGCTCGACGCATGAGTGTGAGGACGTCTGCGGAGGCGCCGATCCCCGTCGGCGAGGTGTCGCGGCTCATCGGGGGGTGGATCGACCGGCTGGGTGCCGTCTGGGTCGAGGGCCAGATCACCCAGCTGTCCCGGCGGCCGGGCGCCGGGGTGGTCTTCCTGACGCTGCGCGACCCGTCGTACGACATCTCGGTCAGCGTGACGTGCTACCGCCAGGTCTTCGACAAGATCGCCGACGTGGTGAGCGAGGGCGCCCGCGTCGTCGTGCACGCCAAGCCCGAGTGGTACGCGCCGCGCGGCCAGCTCTCGCTGCGCGCCGCCGAGATCAAACCGGTGGGCGTCGGCGAGCTGCTGGCGCGGCTGGAGCAGCTGAAGAAGTCCCTCGCGGCCGAGGGCCTGTTCCGGGCGGAGCGCAAGCGCGGGCTGCCGTTCCTGCCGCAGCTGATCGGCCTGGTCTGCGGGCGGGCCAGCGCCGCCGAGCGGGACGTCCTGGAGAACGCCCGTCTGCGCTGGCCGGCGGTCCGCTTCGAGGTGCGCAACGTACCGGTGCAGGGGGTGCACGCGGTGCCGCAGGTCATCGAGGCGGTCAAGGAGCTGGACGCGCTGCCCGAGGTCGACGTGATCATCGTGGCGCGCGGCGGCGGCAGCGTCGAGGACCTGCTGCCGTTCTCGGATGAGCAGCTGGTCAGGGCGGTGGGCGCGGCCCGTACGCCAGTCGTCTCCGCGATCGGCCACGAACCGGATTCACCGCTGCTCGACCTGGTCGCCGACCTGCGCGCCTCGACGCCGACGGACGCGGCCAAGAAGGTCGTACCCGACGTGGGCGAGGAGTTCGCCCGTATCCAGCAGCTGCGGGAGCGGGCGCTGCGCGCGGTCAGCGGCTTCCTCGACCGCGAGGAGCGCGGCCTGGCGGCGGCGCTGAGCAGGCCCTCGATGGAGCGGCCCCACCGGATGGTCGAGGAGCGCGAGGACCAGGTCACGGCGCTGCTGGAGCGCGGCCGGCGCACGCTGGGGCATCTGCTCGACCGGGCCGACTCCGAGCTGTCGCACACCCTGGCGCGGGTGGTCGCCCTCTCCCCCAAGGCCACCCTGGAGCGCGGTTACGCCGTCCTCCAGAGGCCGGACGGCTCGGCCGTGCGCTCGCCCGGCGAGGTCGCGCCGGACGACGAGCTGCGGGCCAGGGTCGCCGACGGCGAGTTCCGGGTACGGGTCTCCGGCGCACCGTCCGATGTCGGACCCCAGGATTAGGGTGGGAGCCATGGCGAAGGCGAAGACGGACGACACGGTGGCGGGCGGCGCGGCGGGCGCGCCGGACGCGGCACAGCCGGAGGGTTCCGCGCTCGGTTACGAGCAGGCCCGGGACGAGCTGATCGAGGTCGTCCGCAGCCTGGAGGCCGGCGGGACCACCCTGGAGGAGTCCCTCGCGCTCTGGGAGCGCGGCGAGGAACTGGCAAAGGTCTGCCGCCGCTGGCTGGACGGCGCGCGGGCGCGGCTGGACGCGGCGCTGGCGGAGGAGGACGAGGCGGAGGCGGCGGCCGAGTAGCGGCCGGCTGTACGGACAGGGGGCCGGGCCCGCGTACGTATGGGTACGGGGCGGCACGGCCCCCTGCGCGCGTAACCACGCGTACGACCGCGCCTACGACCACCCGTAGAACCACGCCTGCACCCACGGCCCCCTCCCCTGAGCGGCAGCGGAGCCCGCACGCACAACGCTCCCCCACCCACCTTGTGAACCGAGTCACGATTCCCCCGTATTAGTTGAAACTTAATCTATCTTGGTTACAGTTGATACCGAACACGGAAATCACCGACTCACCGAGGTGCCCTCATGTCTCTCGCGCTCGACGCCGCCGCCCAGGACCTCCTCTTCCGCGAGGCCCAGACCGCCAACTCGTTCACCGACGAGCCGGTGACGGACGAGCAGGTTCAGGCCATCTACGACCTGGTGAAGTACGCGCCGACCGCCTTCAACCAGTCGCCGCTGCGGCTGACCCTGGTCCGCTCGGCGGACGCCCGTGAGCGCCTGGTCAAGCACGCCATGGGTGCCAACGGCCCGAAGACGCTGAGCGCGCCGCTGACCCTGGTGCTCTCCACGGACCTGGACTTCCACGAGAAGCTGCCGACCCTGTTCCCGCACGCCCCGGGCATCAAGGACGCCTACTTCAGCGAGCCGGCCGTCCGCGAGGTCGCCGGCGCCCAGAACGCAACCCTCCAGGCCGGCTACCTCATCCTCGGCATCCGCGCGGCCGGCCTGGCCGCCGGCCCGATGACCGGCTTCGACTTCGCCGGTATCGACAAGGAGTTCTTCGGCGACGGCAAGCAGAAGTCCTTCATGGTCATCAACGTCGGCAAGCCGGGCGCCGACGCGTTCTTCCCGCGCTCGCCGCGCCTGAGCTTCGACGAGGCCGTCACGACCGTCTGAGCCTTCCCCGCGTACGACGAGGCCGCCGCACCCAGCCCGGGTGCGGCGGCCTCGTCGTACCTGCGGAGCCGTAGTGGCAGGCGGGGGCCGTCAGCCCTTCTTGGCCTCCAGCGACGCGGCCAGCTCCGCGAGCCGCCCGTAGGGCGCGGTGCCGGTGAGGACGGTGGTGACGCCCTCCTCCTGGCGCACCAGCGCGCGGTACTTCTCGCCCTTGTAGCGGTCCCACTTCACGCCGCCGACGGCCTGCTTGCCCGGCGCCTTCTCGGCGCCCAGCGTGACGTCCTGGATGAACTTCTTCGCGGGCGCGTCGCTCTGCTCCAGCGCCGCGTACTCCTGCTCCGGGTCGAGGAAGCCCAGGTGCCAGGCGCCGCCCTTGCCGTCGTTGCTCGCCTTGTACGTGACGGAGGTGGCGCGCCAGCCCTCGGGCAGGCCCTTGGGCGCGGCGATCGCGTACGGCGCGGCGCGCCGGGCGGTCGCGAGTTCCACGCGGTAGTCGACCGTCTTGACCGCGTTGACCTCGGCGGTCCTGCTGTCGTTGTGCGGGATGAAGACATAGATGCCCGCGACGAGGGCGCCGATCACCGCCATCGACAGGACCATGTCCCGAACCGTCTGCTTGCCTCGCATACCTGCCACGTCTCTATCGTCCCCCATGCCCGGTCCCGCGAAGACACGCCCCCTGCCGTTCGCCGCCCGGCGCCCGCCCTCGCGGGGACACGCCCGTACGGCGCCCGGGCGCTGCTCATGCGTAGGGCCCACTGCTCATTGTGGCGACCTACCGATAAAGTCATAGCCACCCTCACCATTCCGGCCGTCGCCGTACAGAAAGGTGCGCTCGATGACCGAGCATCATCTGCCGTCCCAACTCGAGGTCAGCCCCGAGGCTCCCGACCGCAACCTCGCACTGGAACTCGTCCGGGTGACCGAGGCCGGAGCCATGGCCTCGGGCCGCTGGGTCGGGCGCGGCGACAAGAACGGCGCCGACGGCGCCGCCGTCAAGGCCATGCGTGCCTTGATCCACACCGTCTCCATGAACGGCGTCGTGGTCATCGGGGAGGGCGAGAAGGACAACGCCCCGATGCTCTACAACGGCGAGCGGGTCGGTGACGGCACCGGCGCCGAGTGCGACGTGGCCGTGGACCCGGTCGACGGTACGACGCTGACCGCCAAGGGCATGGCCAACGCGGTCTCCGTGATGGCCGTCGCCGAGCGCGGCGCCATGTTCGACCCGTCCGCGGTGTTCTACATGGACAAGCTGGCCACCGGCCCGGAGGCCGCCGACTTCGTCGACATCACCGCGCCGGTCGGCGTGAACATCCGCCGGATCGCCAAGGCGAAGAAGTCCGCCGTCGAGGACGTCACCGTCGTCATCCTGGACCGGCCGCGCCACGAAGGCCTGGCCAAGGAGGTACGGGAGGCGGGCGCCCGGATCAAGTTCATCTCCGACGGCGACGTGGCCGGCGCGATCATGGCGGCCCGTGAGGGCACCGGCGTGGACCTGCTGCTGGGCATCGGCGGTACGCCCGAGGGCATCATCGCCGCGTGCGCCCTGAAGTGCCTCGGCGGCACCCTCCAGGCCAAGCTGTGGCCGAAGGACGACGAGGAGCGGCAGCGCGCGATCGACGCCGGGCACGACCTGGACAAGGTGCTCCAGACCGACGACCTGGTGCGCGGCGACAACGTCTTCTTCGTGGCCACCGGCATCACCGACGGCGACCTGCTGCGCGGCGTGCGCTACCGCGCCGAGACCGCGACCACCTCGTCGCTGGTGATGCGCTCCAAGTCCGGCACGATCCGCCGGGTCGACTCCGAGCACCGGCTCGCCAAGCTGCGCGCGTACAGCTCGGTCGACTTCGAGCGGCCCAGCTAGCGGCGGCCGGACCGGCAACGGCCGGCCGGCGCGCACAGCAATCGGGCCGGGACTCCGCCGTCACACTCGGCGGGGTCCCGGCCCGTCACGCGTGCCGGGTGCACGGGCCGCTCAGCCGGCGGCCTGCATCCGGGCCGAGCGCTGCAGCTCGGTCTCCCGGCGCCGACGGCGCGCGAGCACGACCCGTCGCTCGGCGGCGGTCAGACCGCCCCACACTCCGTAGGGCTCGGGCTGCATCAGGGCGTGCTCCCGGCATTCGATCATCACCGGGCAGCGGGCACAGACCCGCTTCGCGGCTTCCTCCCTCGCCAGGCGTGCGGCGGTCGGCTCCTTGGACGGTGCGAAGAACAGTCCCGCCTCGTCACGGCGGCACACCGCCTCCGCGTGCCAGGGACCGGCCTCTTCGCGAGAGGGAACCCGCTGGGGCGGAACAACTGCGGTGTCCTGCAGAGGCTGATGCGGTAGCAGCACGGTCTACTCCTGACGACGGCTTCGGCGAAAGAGTCACCCTTGCCCGTCTCGCTGCGCACGACTTTTCGCACCCCGCAGCCGTACGAGAGACGATGCACCAGCCCTACCCGCTGTACGCGTGCTTATGCACACGGTTGCGAACGGCGTTTGAGCAGTACGGAAGCGCGGGGAATTCAACCTTCCCGCAGCCCGGAAGGGTGCGGTCCGCCCGGTTTTTACCCCGGTCTCTCCCGTCGCACACCGACCGGCCGCGGGCTGCGCCGCCGGCGGCCTCCCCCACCGCCGCCGGCCCCGTCAGTCCCAGCCGCCGTGCAGCCGCCCGTGCCGTTCGCGCCGCTCGTCCCGGCGCTGCTCGTGCCAGGCCCGGCGCTCGTCCCGGCGCTGTTCGTGGAGCGTCCGCCGCTCGTCGCGCCGCTGCTCCTGCCACGCGCGCCGCGCGCCGCGCAGGTCATCACGCAGGTCGCGCAGCCACTTGCCGCGCTTGGCCTTGGCCTCGACGCTGCCGAGCACCGCGTAGCCGTTGACCTGGACGACCGGCGCGTCACCCTCCACCGACTCGTTGGTCTCGACCTCGAAGGCGCCGAGCACGCCGGAACCGCTGCTGCGCAGCGTGATGTTCTCCGGCACCCGGATCTCCACACTGCCGAAGATCGCGGTGACGTTGATCTGGACCTGTTGCTGCTGGAAGATGCCCTCGGTCAGATCGATCTCCACGCTGCCGAAGACGGCGACGGCGTTGATACGGGCGGGCACCCGCCAGCGGCCCTTGCGGGTCGAGGCGCTGAAGATCGCGACCATGGTCTGGTCCGGCGGCGCGGCGCCCGGCCCGTCCCCGTACGCGGCGGACGCGGGCCGCTGCCGGGGAGCGCCGTCCTCCGCGGGCAGGTCCCGTACCAGCGGTTCCAGTTCGCCCATCGTCTTGGCGCGGTAGACCAGGTCGATACGTTCGGCGTGCTCCTCCGCGTCGAGCCGTCCCACCGCCAGCGCCTCGCGGAGGATCTCCGCGATCCGGTCCCGGTCGGCGTCGGAGGCCCGGATTCCGGCCTCCGCCACGGGCTTGGTCAGGTTCACCGGCTGCTGGGCTCGTTTGGCGAGCGACGATTCGTCCACGGGCAGCAGCGTACCGAAACGCGATAGATCGCGACTAGGGGACGCGCGGCCCCGTCCCGGCCCCGGGTGAGCCTTACCTCACAGCGGCGGCCGCGAGTAAGGGTTCTACGCTGTTCAGGCGCTGCCGCAGATGTCAGCCGAAAGCCACCGTCGAGTGAGGAATGACCGCTAATGCCGGAGTTCGCCTATACCGACCTGCTCCCCGTAGGCGAGGACAACACCCCCTACCGCCTCGTCACTTCGGAAGGTGTGAGCACCTTCGAGGCCGACGGGCGCACGTTCCTCAAGGTCGAGCCGGAGGCGCTGCGCAAGCTGGCCGCCGAGGCGATGCACGACATCTCGCACTATCTGCGCCCGGCCCACCTCGCCCAGCTGCGCCGCATCCTGGACGACCCCGAGGCGTCCGCCAACGACCGCTTCGTGGCGCTGGACCTGCTGAAGAACGCGAACATCGCGGCGGCGGGCGTGCTGCCGATGTGCCAGGACACCGGCACGGCGATCGTCATGGGCAAGCGCGGCCAGAACGTACTGACCGAGGGCCGGGACGAGGAGGCCCTGTCCCGCGGCATCTACGACGCGTACACGCAGCTGAACCTGCGGTACTCGCAGATGGCCCCGCTGACCATGTGGGACGAGAAGAACACCGGCTCCAACCTGCCGGCGCAGATCGAGCTGTACGCCACCGACGGCGACGCGTACAAGTTCCTGTTCATGGCCAAGGGCGGCGGCAGCGCCAACAAGTCCTTCCTCTTCCAGGAGACCAAGGCGGTCCTCAACGAGACCTCCATGATGAAGTTCCTGGAGGAGAAGATCCGCTCGCTGGGCACGGCCGCCTGCCCGCCGTACCACCTGGCGATCGTCGTCGGCGGCACCAGCGCCGAGTACGCGCTGAAGACCGCCAAGTACGCCTCCGCGCACTACCTGGACGAGCTGCCCGCCGAGGGCTCCCCCACCGGCCACGGCTTCCGGGACAAGGAGCTGGAGGAGAAGGTCTTCGAGCTGACGCAGAAGATCGGCATCGGCGCGCAGTTCGGCGGCAAGTACTTCTGCCACGACGTACGCGTGGTCCGCCTGCCCCGGCACGGCGCGTCCTGCCCGGTCGCCATCGCCGTCTCCTGCTCCGCCGACCGCCAGGCCGTCGCGAAGATCACCGCCGAGGGCGTCTTCCTGGAGCAGCTGGAGAAGGACCCGGCGCGCTTCCTCCCGGAGACCACCGAGGAGGAGCTGACCGAGGGCGCGGGCCCGGACCTCGACGCCGTACGCGTCGACCTGAACCAGCCGATGGACGCCATCCTCGCCGAGCTGACCAAGCACCCGGTCAAGACCCGCCTCTCGCTCACCGGCACCCTGGTCGTCGCCCGCGACATCGCGCACGCGAAGATCAAGGAGCGGCTGGACGCGGGTGAGGAGATGCCCGAGTACCTGAAGAACCACCCGGTGTACTACGCGGGCCCCGCGAAGACCCCCGAGGGCTACGCGTCCGGCTCCTTCGGCCCGACCACGGCCGGCCGCATGGACGCCTACGTCGAGCAGTTCCAGGCGGCGGGCGGCTCGAAGGTCATGCTCGCCAAGGGCAACCGCTCCAAGCAGGTCACCGACGCGTGCGCAGCCCACGGCGGCTTCTACCTCGGCTCCATCGGCGGCCCGGCGGCCCGCCTGGCGCAGGACTGCATCAAGAAGGTCGAGGTCCTCGAATACGAGGAGCTGGGCATGGAGGCCGTCTGGCGCATCGAGGTCGAGGACTTCCCCGCCTTCATCGTCGTCGACGACAAGGGCAACGACTTCTTCCAGGATCCGGCGCCGGCTCCCACCTTCACCAGCATTCCGGTACGTACCGCCTGAGCCACCGGGCGGTCCGCCTGACGGCTGACTCCTGACGGTGTCCGGGAACACATCGCGGTTCCCGGGCACTGTCATAGACATGAGCGACAACGGCGACTTCCGCATCGAACACGACTCCATGGGCGAGGTAAGGGTCCCCGCCCACGCCAAATGGCGCGCCCAGACCCAGCGCGCCATCGAGAACTTCCCGGTTTCCGGGCAGCGGCTGGAGCGGGCGCACATCGAGGCGCTGGCGCGGATCAAGGCTGCAGCGGCCAAGGTGAACGCCGAGCTCGGGGTGGTGGACGAGGACATCGCGCGGGCGATCCAGGAGGCCGCGGCCGAGGTCGCGGACGGGAAGTGGGACGAGCACTTTCCCGTCGACGTCTTCCAGACCGGCTCCGGCACCTCGTCCAACATGAACACCAACGAGGTGCTGGCCACCCTCGCGACCGAGCGGCTGGGGCGGGACGTCCACCCCAATGATCACGTCAATGCCTCCCAGTCCTCCAACGACGTCTTTCCCTCCTCGATCCACATCGCGGCGACCGCGGCCGTCACCCGCGATCTGATTCCCGCGCTGGAGCACCTGGCGGCTTCCCTGGAGCGCAAGGAGACCGAGTTCGCCGAGGTGGTGAAGGCGGGGCGGACGCATCTCATGGACGCCACGCCCGTCACCCTCGGCCAGGAGTTCGGCGGCTTCGCCGCGCAGGTGCGCTACGGCGTGGAGCGGCTGCGGGCCGCGCTGCCGCGGCTGGCCGAACTGCCGCTGGGCGGTACGGCCGTGGGCACCGGCATCAACACCCCGCCCGGCTTCCCCGCCGCGGTGATCGCCGAGGTGGCGCGGGCGACGGGGCTGCCGCTGACCGAGGCGCGCAACCACTTCGAGGCGCAGGGCGCGCGGGACGCGGTCGTGGAGACCAGCGGGCAGCTGCGTACCATCGCCGTCGGCCTGACGAAGATCGCCAACGATCTGCGGTGGATGTCCTCGGGGCCGCGCACCGGCCTCGCCGAGATCAACCTGCCCGACCTCCAGCCGGGTTCGTCCATCATGCCGGGCAAGGTCAACCCGGTGATCCCGGAGGCGGCGCTGATGGTGGCGGCGCAGGTCACCGGCAACGACGCGACGGTGGCCGCGGCGGGCGCCGCGGGCAACTTCGAGCTGAACGTGATGCTGCCGGTCATCGCGAAGAACGTGCTGGAGTCGGTACGGCTGTTGGCCAACGTCACACGGCTGCTGGCGGACCGTACGGTCGACGGGATCACCGCGAATGCCGAACGGGCCCGGGAGTACGCGGAGTCGTCGCCCTCCGTGGTCACCCCGCTCAACAAGTACATCGGGTACGAGGAGGCGGCGAAGGTCGCCAAGAAGTCGCTCGCGGAGCGCAGGACCATCCGCGAGGTGGTCATCGAGTCGGGGTACGTCGACAAGGGGCTGCTGACCGAGGAGCAGTTGGACGAGGCGCTGGATGTGCTGCGGATGACGCACCCGTAAGGGAGCGACACCCGTGTGGCGCCGGCCCCCGTCCGTAACGGACCGTGCGTCCTGCGTCACGGCGCGGCCATCCGTACGCCACTAAGATCTGCGCATGACAGCGGACATGGTGGAGACGAGGAAGGGCGCCGCCGGGGCGGGGGACGCGCGGGACGCCGTGGAGCGGACGGGGAGCTGGGCGCCCGGGGACCGGATTCTGTGGCGCTACCGCGACAATGCCGGCGACGGCATTCACATCTGCCGCCCGATGACCGTCGTCCAGGACACCGACGAGCTGCTCGCGGTGTGGATGGCCCCGGGCACGCCCTGCGTCAAGCCGGTGCTGGCCGACGGGACGCCCGTCCACCGCGAGCCGCTCGCCACCCGCTACAAGAAGCCCCGGCGCACCGCGCTCGACCAGTGGTTCGGCACCGGGGTGCTGAAGCTGGCCCGGCCGCACGACCCCTGGTCGGTGTGGCTGTTCTGGGAGCCGGGCTGGCACTTCAAGAACTGGTACGTGAATCTGGAGGAGCCGCGCCGCCGCTGGGCGGGCGGCATCGACTCCCAGGATCACTTCCTGGACATCTGCGTGTATCCGGACCGGCATTGGGAGTGGCGGGACGAGGACGAATTCGCGCAGGCGCAGCGGGACGGGCTGATGCCGCCCGCGCTGGCGGCGGACGTACGGGCGGCGGGCCGCGCGGCGGTCGAGCACATCGGCGCGTGGGGGGTGCCGTTCGGCGGCGGCTGGGAGGACTGGCGGCCGGACCCGGCGTGGGAGGTGCCGGGGCTGCCGGAGGACTGGGACCGGCCCGTACCCGTACCGGACGCGCAGGGGTGAGCCCGGCCGCGCGGGGCGCGGCCTGGCCGGTGCAAGGGCGCGCCCGCGCGCCCCGGTGAGCAGGTCGAGGCGTCACGTGGCGTGCGAGTGAGCCCCCTTGATGCGCCCCTGGGGATCAACCGTAGGATCGTCCTCCACAAGACTGCACAGGCGTAACTCAAGACTGCACGGAACTGCACGGACGTGGCTCCCTCGCCGGAGCCCCGAACTTGACCGCGGTCGCAGGAGAGGCGAGGTCGTGAGCGCTGAAGGCTACGACGGATACGAGGGCCTGAACGGGTTAGTCCTGGACCGGGCGGGGCAGGCGGAGGCGTTCGATGCGATCGGCGACCGCTACGACGAGGCGTTCCCGCACAAGGACGGCCAGCTCGCCGCGGGCGCCCGGCTCGCGGCCGCGCTGCCGCCCGGGTCCCGGGTGCTGGACCTCGGGTGCGGTACGGGGCTGCCGACGGCCCGTCAGCTGGCGGACGCGGGGCATGCGGTCGTCGGTGTGGATCTGTCCCCCTCGATGGTGGCGCTGGCCCGGGAAAACGTCCCGGCGGGTGAGTTCCACCGGCTGGACATCGCCGACCTGCGCCACGGCGAGCTCGGCGGGGCCGGCTCCTTCGACGGGGCCACCGCCTTCTTCTCGCTGCTGATGCTGCCCCGCGCGGAGATCCCGTACACGCTGCGGATGCTGCACTCGCTGCTGCGGCCGGGCGGGCTGCTGGTGCTGGCCATGGTCGAAGCCGATCTGGACGACTGCCCGATTCCGTTCCTGGGCAGCACGATCCGGGTATCGGGTTACCTGCGGGACGACTTGCGCCAGGTCGTGCACGACGCGGGCTTCGAAGTCACCGGGGAGGACTCGTATGCGTATGCCCCGGCCAGTACGGACACCCCACCCGAGATCCAGCTCTTCCTGCACCTGCGACGCGCTTGAGACGCGGCGCGCCACGCGCGCAGCCCCGGATGGATGGAATCCCACGCGTGACGGAGCACCCGACCTCCCACGAACCGCGGCAGGCCGCCCCGCCTGCCGCGTCCTCGGCGACCCCGCACCGGGCGCCGTACACCGCGGCCGCCGGTCCCGGCGGCCTGCCGGGGCGGTCCACGCCCCACGGACCGGCCGAGGTGGCTGAGATGTCTCCCGCGGCACCGCGCGGTGACGATTCTGCGCACACCGCGGACAACCGCTGCGAGGAGCCCGGAGCCGACGCCGGGGGCACGCCCTGGCAGGGGCCCGGCGACGGCGGCACCGCCGGCGGCGTCGGACGGCCGCGCCCGTGCCCCGAGGGGACGCCCACGGTCCCGCCGCCCGCCGCGCCGCGCGGTGTACCGGTGGAGTCCGGCGCGCGCGGCGAGGAGCCCGCGCGGGCGTCCGAGCAGACCGCGGGGCCGGCCGCACCGCCCGCCCGCTCCGCGCACCCGGCCGAGAGCGGCGAGGTGCTGGCGGCGCGTCAGGCGGGCGGCGACCGGCTGCGCTTCATCGGCGCCGCGACCCGGCGGATCGCCCGCGGCATAGACCTGGACGAGATCGTGCTGGGGCTGTGCCGGGCGACGGTGCCGACGTTCGCCGACGCCATCCTGGTCTATCTGCGCGATCCGCTGCCGGTGGGCGACGAGCGGCCGACCGGCCCGGTGGTGCTGCGGCTGCGCCGTACCGACCGGATTCCCGAGGAGCCGGACACCAACGGCGGGCGGCTGCCGATGCTGCCCGCGCAGCCGGACCTGAGCCCGGCGATGGGCGGCAGCGCGGCGGAGCTGTCCGAGGTGCTGCCGGGCGGGCCGCTGGCGGAGGTGCTGCGCGGTGTCCGGCCGCTGTTCGGCGAGGTGCAGGCGGCGCGCGCCGCGCTGCCCGAGCTGCTCGGCCCGCTCACCCAGCTGCCGGCCGGGCACCGGGTGATCCTGGCGCCGCTGCGCGGGCGCCGCCGGGTGATCGGCGCGGCGGTGTTCCTGCGCCGCCCGGACCGCCCGGCCTTCGAGGCGGACGATCTGCTGGTGGCGGCGCAGCTGGCGACGCACACGGCACTGGGTGTGGACAAGGCGGTGCTGTACGGGCGCGAGGCGTACATCGCGGACGCGCTCCAGCGCACGATGCTGCCGGACTCGCTGCCGCAGCCCACCGGCGTCCGGCTGGCCAGCCGCTATCTGCCGGCCGCCGAGACGGCGCGGGTGGGCGGCGACTGGTACGACGCGATCCCGCTGCCCGGCAGCCGGGTGGCGCTGGTCGTCGGCGACGTGATGGGCCACTCGATGACCTCCGCGGCGATCATGGGCCAGCTGCGCACCACCGCGCAGACCCTCGCGGGGCTGGACCTGCCACCGCAGGAGGTGCTGCACCACCTCGACGAGCAGGCGCAGCGGCTCGGCTCGGACCGGATGGCGACGTGCCTCTACGCGGTCTACGACCCGGTCGCGCACCGCATCATGGTCGCCAACGCCGGGCACCCGCCGCCCGTGATGCTGCACCGCGGCGGGCGCGCGGAGGTGCTGAACGTGCCGCCGGGCGCCCCGATCGGTGTCGGCGGGGTGGACTTCGAGGCGGTCGAGCTGGACGCGCCCGCGGGCGCCACGCTGGTGCTGTACACGGACGGCCTGGTGGAGTCCCGTATCCGCGATGTGTGGACCGGCATCGAGCAGCTGCGGGAGCGGCTGACCGAGACGGCGCGGCTGACCGGGCCGAACCCGCCGCCGCTGGAGCCGCTGTGCGACGAGGTGCTGGACATGCTCGGGCCCGGCGACCGGGACGACGACATCGCGCTGCTGGCGGCCCGGTTCGACGGGATCGCGCCGAGCGATGTCGCGTACTGGTACCTGGACCCGAAGGCGCAGACCGCCGGGCAGGCCCGCCGGCTGGCCCGCAGGGCGCTGTCCCGGTGGGGCCTGGAGGAGCTGACCGACCAGCTGGAGCTGCTGGTCAGCGAGGTGGTGACGAACGCCGTGCGGTACGCGGAGCGGCCCATCACGCTGCGCCTGCTGCGGACGGACGTGCTGCGCTGCGAGGTCGGCGACGATGTGCCGCAGCTGCCGCGGCTGCGCCAGGCCCGCCCGTCCGACGAGGGCGGCCGGGGCCTGTACCTGGTCAACCGGATGGCCCGGCGCTGGGGCGCGACGCGGCTGAGCACCGGCAAGGTGGTGTGGTTCGAGCTGTCCATGCCGTTCGGGGGCACGCCGTAGGCGGGGCTCGCGCGCTTCGTCGATGCCGGCCGCCGGGCCGCCAACGGGCGTACCGGCGGCCGGACTTCGTCCCGAACTGGACGGCGTCCAACGGTTGCCGACACCGCGTCGGCGGAGTTGACTTCTGAGGTGGCAAGGGACTGACGACCCACCACCGGGAGGCGCACCCCCATGACCAGCTCCGCGCACGACGTCCCGCGTACGACGACCAATGCCGGCATCCCGGTCGAGAGCGACGAGCACTCGCTCTCGGTGGGCTCCGACGGTCCGCTGCTGCTCCAGGACCACTATCTGATCGAGAAGATGGCCCAGTTCAACCGGGAACGGGTGCCCGAGCGGGTGGTGCACGCCAAGGGCAGCGGCGCGTACGGCTTCTTCGAAGTGACCAACGACGTGAGCCAGTTCACCAAGGCGGACCTCTTCCAGCCGGGGCGGCGCACCGAGATGCTGGCCCGGTTCTCGACGGTGGCGGGCGAGCAGGGCTCGCCGGACACCTGGCGCGACCCGCGCGGCTTCGCGCTGAAGTTCTACACCGAGTACGGCAACTACGACCTGGTCGGCAACAACACACCGGTCTTCTTCGTACGGGACACGATCAAGTTCCAGGACTTCATCCGGTCGCAGAAGCGCCGCCCGGACAACGGGCTGCGCGACAACGACATGCAGTGGGACTTCTGGACGCTCTCGCCGGAGTCGGCGCACATGGTCACCTGGCTGATGGGCGACCGCGGCATCCCGAAGACGTACCGCCACATGAACGGCTACGGCTCGCACACCTTCATGTGGATCAACGGCGGCGGCGAGCGGTTCTGGATCAAGTACCACATCAAGACGGACCAGGGCGTCGACTTCCTGACACAAGAGGAGGCGGACCGGCTGGCGGGCGAGGACGGCGATGTGCACCGCCGCGACCTGTATCAGGCGATCGCGGCCGGGGACGCCCCCTCGTGGACCATGTACGTCCAGGTCATGCCGTTCGACGACGCGCCGGACTACCGCTTCAACCCGTTCGACCTGACGAAGGTGTGGCCGCACGCCGACTACCCGCTGATCGAGGTCGGCCGGATGACGCTGGACCGCAACCCGGAGGACTTCTTCGTCCACGTCGAGCAGGCGGCCTTCGAGCCGTCCAACATGGTGCCGGGCATCGGCCCGTCGCCGGACAAGATGCTGCTGGGGCGGCTGTTCTCGTACCCGGACACCCACCGCTACCGCATCGGCCCGAACTACGCGCAGCTGCCGCCCAACCGCCCGCACTCGACGGTGACCTCGTACGCGAAGGACGGCCCGATGCGCTACGAGCCGTCCCGCGCGGCGGCGCCGTACGCGCCCAACTCCTACGGCGGGCCGGCCGCCGACACGCAGAACTTCGGCGACCCGGCGGGCTGGCACGCGGCGGGCGAGATGGTGCGCGAGGCGTACAAGCTGCGCCGTGACGACGACGACTTCGGCCAGGCGGGCACCCAGGTGCGCAAGGTGCTGGACGACGCGGCGCGTGAGCGGCTGGTGAACAACGTGGTCGGGCACCTGTCGAACGGGGTGAGCCGGCCGGTGCTGCTGCGCGCCTTGCAGTACTGGCGCAGTGTCGACAAGGCGCTCGGTGACCGGATCGCCGCGCGCTTCAACGGCAGCTGAGCCGGAGCGCGCCCCGCGGGACGGAAACGGCCGTGGCCCCCACCGGTGCGGTGGGGGCCACGGCCGTTCGCGCCGGGCGCCGGGTCAGCCCAGGTCGTCGAAGCCGGGCGGGCGGCCGTTGTTGCCGTTGCCGCCGCTGCCGGCCGTCGGGGAGGCGGGCGGCGACTCCGGCGGCTTCGAGGGCGTCCGCGACGGCGAGTGCGACGGGGACTGGGACGGCGAGTGCGACGGGGTCCTGGACGGCGTCTGCGACGGGGTCTGGGACGGCGTCTGCGAGGGCGTCTGGGACGGGGTGTGCGAGGGCGTGTTGCTCGGCGGCGGCGTGTTGACCGGTCCGCCGCCGGAACCGAGGTCCGTTTCCAGGTCGAACTTGGCCCCGGTGTCGTCGCCGATCGCGGCGGCGGTGTAGGCGGCCCAGATCTTGGCCGGGTAGCCGCCGCCGTTGACGCGGCCGCCACCGCCGGTGCCCTTGAGCGTGACCTGCTTGCCGCCCTTGGCCTCCTCGCCGAACATGCCGACCGCGGTGACCAGCTTGGGCGTGTAGCCGACGAACCACGCCGACTTGTTGTCGTCGGAGGTGCCGGTCTTGCCCGCGGCCTGGTAGTCCGTGCTGCCTATGGCTTCCTTGGCCGTACCGTCGTTGACCACGCCGCGCAGGACGGAGGTGACGGTGTCGGCGGTGTTGCGGGTCAGCACCTGGGAGCCGATCGGGTCGGGCAGCTCGGTCTCCTGCGAGCCGTGCTCGGCCTTGGTGACCAGCGACGGGGTGACCTTCTTGCCGTGGTTGTCCAGGGTGGCGTAGGCACCGGCCATCTGGAGCGGGCTGGCGCCCATGGTGCCGAGCGTCATGGCGGGCTGGACGTCCATCCGGCTGCCGTCCATGCCGAGGCCGACCGCGGTCTTCTTGACCTCGTCCAGGCCCACGTCGGCGCCCATCTGCGCGAAGACGGAGTTGACGGAGTTGTTGGTCGCCTGCTGGACGCTGATCCGGCCGTAGGTCTGCTCGTCCTCGTTCGGCGGGGCGAACGGCTTGGTGCCGCCCACCACCGGGCGCCGGTTGCGTCCGTCGTAGACCGTGCTGGGGGTGATCGGCACGCCGGACTGGGTCTTGGCGTGGTTCTCCAGCGCGGAGGCGAAGATCAGCGGCTTGAACGTGGAGGCGGGCTGGAAGTCGGCCCGCGTGGCGTTGTTCGTGTAGTGCTTGGTGTAGCCGGCGCCGCCGTACATGGCGACCACGTGGCCGGTCTTGGGGTCGACCGAGACGGCGCCGAGCTGGGCGTCCCGGTCCACCTTGCGGACGTCGGGCTTGAGGTCGTCGGTCAGCTTGTTCTTGACCGCCTTCTCCAGCTCCTGCTGCTTCTTCTTGTCGATGCCCAGGGTGATGGTCCAGCCGCCGGCCGCGAGTTCCTTCTCGTCGACACCCTTGCGGATGAGTTCGTCGTTGGCGGCGTTGACGAAGTAGCCGATCTGGCCGGCCACACCGGGCAGCGGCTTGGGCTTGATGGGCTGCTGGAACTTCTGCTTCTGCCGGTCCTGCGGGCTGAGCCACTTCATCTCGACCATGTTGTCGAGCGTGTACGCCCAGCGCTCCTGCACCCGCTTCTTGCCGGCGTCGGAGGCGATGGCCCAGTCGTACTGGCTCGGCGCCTGGAGGAGGGAGGCCAGGTAGGCGCCCTGGCTGACGGTCAGCTTGTCCACGTCCACGCCGTAGTACGCCTGGGCGGCGGCCTGGATGCCGTACGCGCCGCGGCCGTAGTAGCTGGTGTTCATGTAGCCGGCGAGGATGTCCTTCTTGTCCAGCTTGTTGTCGACCTTGAGGGAGATGACGATCTCCTGGAGCTTGCGGCTGACCGTCTGCTCCTGGCTCAGGTAGTAGTTCTTGACGTACTGCTGGGTGATCGTGGAGCCACCCTGCTTGCCCCGGCCCCTGAGCGTGTTGAGGACGCCGCGCAGCGTGCCCTTCAGGTCGACGCCGGAGTCCTGGTAGAAGGTCTTGTTCTCGGCCGCGACGAAGGCGTGCTGGACGGGCTCGGGGATCTCGTCGATCTTGACCGTCTCGCGGTTGAGCAGGCCCTTGCGGGCCATGACCGAGCCGTCGGCGTACTTGTAGACGTTGCTCTGGGTCGTGGCCGCCGCGTTGCCCTGGTCGGGCACGTCCACGTACAGGTACAGGCCGATGAAGCCGAGGATGCCCAGCAGGCACACGCCGAGGAAGGCCCCGAGCAGCTTCTTCCAGGTGAAGAAGCGGCGTATGCCGCCCTTCTTGGCCTTGGTCTTCGGTTTGGCCCGGCGGTTACGTCCCTGCGCCGCCCGTCTCGCGTCCGCTCGCCCCATCGCTCCCGCAACTCCAGTCGTTCCGCCCCCAATAACTCAGCTCACGAAGCTAACACCGCATCTGTCGACAAATGCTCATCGATCAAGGCTTTTGCCGACGTGACAAAGAGCACCCGTTCCTGGGGGAACCTCCGGTCAAGGATGCCGCACCGGACTGAGAACCCTCTTAAAGTGCTATCACTTTGCTAGAGTTCCGTTAGCATCACCGACCAGTACACGAGAAACGGGGAGACACATGTCCGACCAGACACCGGCCGGCGGCGGCAACGACGAGGCGGGCGGCGGCGCGCAGCTCACGGCCGACGCGCCGCAGATGCCCCGCCCGCAGGTCCGCGAGACGCCGGCGCACAGCATCCCGGGCGGCCTGGGCCTGCTGCTCACCGTCCTCGGCGCGTTCGCCGGACTGGGCATGATCATCGGTGGCGGCGCCCTCGCCGCGGGCGGGAACAAGGCGGTGGGCGTACCGCTGATCGTCGTCGGCGTCCTGCTGGCGGTGGGCTCGCTGTTCTGCATGACCGGCGTGAAGATGGTCGCCCCCGGCGAGGCCCGCGTCATCCAGCTCTTCGGCCGCTACGTCGGCACCATCCGCGAGGACGGCCTGCGCTGGGTCAACCCGCTGACCGCCGACCGCAAGATCTCCACCCGCGTCCGCAACCACGAGACCGCGGTCCTGAAGGTCAACGACGCCTACGGCAACCCGATCGAGCTGGCCTCCATCGTCGTGTGGCAGGTCGAGGACACCGCGCAGGCGCTCTTCGAGGTCGATGACTTCCTGGAGTTCGTCGCCACCCAGACCGAGGCGGCGGTGCGGCACATCGCGATCGAGTACCCGTACGACGCGCACGACGACGACGCGCTGTCGCTGCGCGGCAACGCCGAGGAGATCACCGAGAAGCTGGCCGTCGAGCTGACCGCCCGGGTGCAGGCCGCGGGCGTACGGATCATCGAGTCCCGCTTCAGCCACCTCGCGTACGCTCCGGAGATCGCCTCGGCGATGCTCCAGCGGCAGCAGGCCGGCGCGGTGGTGGCGGCCCGCCAGCAGATCGTCGAGGGCGCGGTCGGCATGGTCGAGATGGCGCTGGCCCGTATCAGCGAGCAGGACATCGTGGAACTGGACGAGGAGCGGAAGGCGGCCATGGTCAGCAACCTGATGGTGGTGCTGTGCGGCGACCGGGCCGCACAGCCGGTACTGAACACCGGCTCCCTGTACCAGTGAGCGAGGGCGGCTCCCAGGACGCGACCGGGGCCGGCGGCCCCGGGGACGGCGGGCAGGCGCCGAAGCGGCGGGCGGCGCAGCGGCGCAAGCAGATGCTGCTGCGGCTCGACCCGCTGGTGCACGACGCGCTCGCCCGCTGGGCCGACGACGAGCTGCGCAGCGCCAACGCACAGGTCGAGTTCCTGCTGCGGAAAGCGCTGGCGGACGCCGGCCGGCTGCCGAAGGGCGCGGGCGGCCTGCCCCGGCGGGGGCGGCCGCCGAAGTCGGCGGAGCCGCGGGAGGCGGCGGGTGGCGAGGAGCCGCCGGGCCCGGAGGGCGCCGGACCGCACGGGTGAGACCGGGATGCCGGGGGCCCGGCCCGTACGCGGGCGGGGTTCCCGGCCTTCCTTTCCCCGGCTATACACCACGGGTATACACACCATGTAGTGTGTGGCATGTCCCTTGGGGCCGGTCCCTGGAGGCCGCCGTCCGCCGTATCCGTTACGGTCCCGGCCCGCCCCGGCAGCGGCGTCGGCCGCTGCCGCCCCACCGCCCCTGTCCGCACTTCCGGAGGCCCCCGTATGACCCCGGCCGGTTCCCTGCTCACGGCCCGCGCGCTGCACAAGGCGTACGGCTCGACCCCCGCGCTCGACGGCGCGGACTTCTCCATCCACCCC
>NZ_LGCW01000304.1:0-83502 GCF_001279365.1 Streptomyces sp. NRRL F-5755
CGCCTGGGTGGGGGTGCGCGCCGGGTGTGCTTCCGCGCGCTGGGGCGTATGGCTCTGCGGGGACGCGGCCGTGGGCGAGTAGCCGCCGGACGGCGTGATCACCACCGTCTTGCAGCCGGCCGTCACGGCCACCACCAGCAGCCCCGCGGCCACCGCCTGTCCCTTGCGCACCGCTCGTCCTCTCCGCATCCGTGTCATCACGTCACCCCCGGGGTGTCACCGGCCCCTTCCCTTGTTTCCCAGGGCCACGGCGACCCGAACCTGGGGCCACCCTGTGGTGCGGGGGCACGGATGTGCGGTACGGCGCACTCCTACGGCGCGTGCGGCGCGCGGTGCGATGGGGGCGGGGCGGGTCTTGCGCCACCCGCCGCGCATCTTCGGGGCGCACTCGGGAGACACTGAGGAAATGTCACCGCGTCGCCCCTGCCCCGTATGCAGTCGAGAGATCGCCGTCGTCGGCGGACGGTTCGCCCGGCACGACCCGCCGGGGCGACGGACCGTGCTGGAGCTCGTGTCGTGCCCCGGCTCCCGCCGTATCGCCCCGATGATGGCTCCCGCCGAGCGGCTGTTCGATCCGGAGGAGCCGCCGTTCCCGGGGCAGCAGCCGTTGTTCTGACGGGTCGGGGCGGTACGGCTACGGCTGCTGGGACGCGCGTCGTTCGGCCACGGAGGTGGTGAACGCCGTCCAGTCCCGGCCGGCCAGGGGCGCCAGCATCGCGCGCCAGCCCTCGGCCGCCTGAGGGCCCGCTTCCTCCAGGGCCGCCGCGAACAGCGTCCGCTGACGTTCGTGCAGCTTGCGTTCGAGTTCCGCGCCGCGGTCGGTGAGGTGGAGTTCCTTGCGGCGCCGGTCCTGCGCCCCGGGCGTCATCCGCACCATCCGCTCCTCGGTGAGCTTGCGCAGCGGCCCGTTGATGGCCTGCTTGGTGAGCTGGAGCGTGTGGCACAGCTCGCCGACGCTCATGCCGGGGGAGTACGCGAGGAAGGTCAGGATGCGGTGGTGGGCCCGGCCCATGCCGTGTTCGGTGAGGGCTTCGTCGGCCGCTCCGGTGAACGCGCGGTAGGCGAAGTAGAAGAGGGTGAAGTCGCGGTCGAAGGCGTCCGGACGATTTGGGTCAAGCATGTTGACATTTTATCCCGGAGTTCCATAGGGTCGCGACTTGGGTCAACGACCTTGACCTAAAAGGTTCACGTGTGAAGAAAGGCCGGTCACGTCATGTCGGACACCCCCCACGTCACCGTTGCCGCGTACCTCCTCCGCCGCCTGCGCGAGCTCGGCGTCGCGCACCTCTTCGGCGTGCCCGGCGACTACAACCTCGGCTTCCTCGACCAGGTCGCCGACTCGCCGGACCATGTCTGGGTGGGCACCTGCAACGAGCTGGACGCCGCCTACACCGCCGACGGCTACGCCCGGCTGCGCGGCGCCGCCGCCCTCGTCACCACCTTCGGCGTCGGCGAACTGTCGGCCGTCAACGGCGTCGCCGGCGCATACGCCGAATCGGTGCCGGTCGTCGCCGTCACCGGCATGCCCGCCACCACGGTCGCCACGGCGGGCCGCCCGGTGCACCACACCCTGATGGACGGCGACTACGGTCACTTCGGCCGGATGTTCGCCGAAGTCACCGTGGCGCGCGCCGACCTGACCGCGGACAACGCGCCCGCGGAGATCGACCGCGTACTGCGCGCCATGGTGCGGCAGAGCAGGCCGGTCCATCTGAATCTGCCGACGGATGTGGTCCTGGCCCGGGTTCCGGCTCCGGGTGAGCCGCTGCTCGCGCCCGAGGGGCCGGTTGATGCCGGGGTGCTGCGGGACTTTCTCGCGAGCTGTGCGCGCATGCTGGACGGGGCGCGCAGTGTCACCGTATTGGCCGGTCACGAGGCCGAGCGTTACGGGCTGCGCGGACCGCTGCGCGACCTGCTCGCCGCGGCGCCGGTCCGGTCCGCCGTGTTCTCCAGCGGGAAGGGCGTGCTGGACGAGACCGCCGCCGGGTTCGCCGGTACGTACACCGGCGAGATCAGCGACAAGCGGGCCCGGTCGGCCGTCGAGGACGCGGACTGCCTGATCCTGGTCGGCGCCCCGGTCTCGGACAGTGTGACCGGCGGCTTCAGCCACCACTTCGCGCCGGAGCGCACCATCGAACTGCGGCCGTTCCGGGCGGCGGCGGGCCGCGCGGTGTACGAGGGCATAGGTATGGCCGAGGCGGTCGGCGGGCTGGGTGAAGTGCTGCGGGGCGTACGGCTGCCGGTGCCGGACGGGTACGGGGAGGGCGTCGCGTACCCGGCTGTTGCTGGTGCTGATGAGCTGACGCAGCGTCACCTTTGGTCTTCGGTTGGGTCTTTCCTGCCGGAGAGCAGTGTGCTTGTTGCCGAGCAGGGCACCGCTTTCTACGGCGCCCAGGAAGTGCCGCTGCCCGCGGACGGCCGCTTCGTCGGGCAGCCCCTGTGGGGCTCGATCGGCTACACCCTGCCCGCCACCCTCGGTACCGCACTGGCCGCGCCCGAGCGGCGCTCGGTGCTGGTGATCGGGGACGGGTCCCTCCAGCTGACCGCGCAGGAGCTGGGCACCATGACCCGGTACGGCGCGGCCCCGGTGATCGTGGTCGTCAACAACGACGGCTACACGGTCGAGCGGGCCATCCACGGCGCCACCGCCTCGTACAACGACATCGCCGCCTGGGACTACACGGCCCTGCCCGCCGCCTTCGGCGCGGGGCCCGGCACGGTCGCGGTGCGGGTGACGACGCCCGCCGAGCTGGCCGACGCGCTCGCGCTCGCCGCCCGTACGCCGGACGAACTGGTGCTGATCGAAGCGGTACTGCCGCGTGAGGACGCGCCGGAACTGCTCACGGCTCTGGCGGAGCGGTTCGCGGAGCAGAATGCGTACGGGGCCTGACGGCGCGGCCCCCGGGCCACCGGCGGCCTTGGGGGAGACCGGTGGTCCGGGGGCCGCTGTCGGCCTGCGGTGCCCGGGTCAGCAGTTCACGCGCAGGACCTCGGCGTAGTTCGGCCAGGTCCCCTTGAGCTCGTAGCAGTGGTTCTGGTTGGTGTCGTCGATGGTCACCGTCTTCGGCGGGCCGCCCGTGTAACCGGCGAAGGACACCTTGACGGTGGCCCCGGTCGCCTCCGCCGGGAAGTTCGCCTTCCAGGTGGCTCCCTTGGCCTTGGCGTTGTGGCAGTAGTTCTTCTTGGCTATGCCGTCCGGGCCCTGCCATTCGTAGCAGGTGTCGACGAAATACAGGGCGTCGCTCTTGAAGCTGATGTAGTTGTCCGTGCTCGCGGCGGCAGACGGAGCCGTCAGGATTCCGCCGCCCAAGGCGAGGGCGAGCGCGACCGCGGCGTATCTGCCCGTGCGCCGCACCCGGTGAGTTCCGGCTTTCATCTCCTCGTTCCTCTCGGCTCGGCCTAGCAGTTCTTCGGGGTGAGCTTCGGTCCCCACGTGTAACCGGAGAACTCGTAACAGTGGTCGCGCTTCAGGTCGTCGATCTGGGGTGTGATGTTGCCGCCGCCGACCTGTGCCAGCACGTTAACGTTGAGCTCCACGCCGGTCGCGTCTTCCGGTATTTCCACGCGCCAGGTGTCGTTGATCTTCTTTCCGGAATCACAGCTGTCGGAAGTCTTCGATCCTGTCCACTTGTAACAGGTGTTGACCACGAACCAGCCCTTGTTCTCGAACGAGATGTAGTGGCCCGATCCGGCGAAGGCCGGCGGTGCCGTTACCACCGCGCCGGTCAGTCCGATACCGATCGCGGTGGCGGCGCAGGCTGCCGCTCTCCTGATGCTCGACATGGTTGCGTCCTTTTGTCGGTCCCGCTGGTGGCTGTTAACCGCACTTCACGATGTCCGGCTTGACGCGCCCGGCACTGTCCTTGAGGAGCGCCTCGGTACGTACTCCGGATATCTTCGCGCCGCCGAACTTCCCGCCCTGGATGGTGATGTCGGAAGTGGTGCGCTCCATGTCGTGACCGAGCTGGAGCGTCCCCCGGTAACCCGGCTTCACGGTTATCTTGGTGGTTTCGGTCTTCGTATCGGTATTGGTCTCGGTGTACTCACCCTTGATTCCGATACCGACCCCCTTGGCCAGCGGGATGTCGACGCTGGCCCCGAGGTTCCAGCTCCAGGCGAACGCGTGCATGCCGCCGACCGTGTGGTCCACGTCCTTCGCGCCGTCGTCCGTCTTGCAGTTCTCGACCACCTTGGGGTTGCCGCCGCCCTCCCCCGCCTCGAACCACTTCGTCACCTTCTCCGGGGTGCCGACCGTGGTCGCCTTGCACGAGACCGACTGGCCGTTGCACTGGTCGAGGGCTTCCTTGACGCGCGCCGGGTCGGTGTCCTTGATCCCGTTCTTGTATTCGACCGAGAGCTGTCCCTCGTTCACCCAGTTGTCCTTCGCGCCGTCCACCGCCTTGTATTCGGGCGGAGTGGCGGAAGCCATCGGGGCGGCGAGGGCGAATGCCGCGGTGAGTGCACCGGCTACGACGCCCACACGTGTGATGTTCATGGATCCGATGTCTCCCTCGTGTCTCAGCAGCCGGTCTCGACCAGCTTCTCCGAACCGAGCAGCCCCCGGATCTCGAAGCAGTGATTCTTGCTGGTGTCCGTCACCGCGGCGCTGTCCCGGTCCTTGTCCCATTTCGAGAGCTTCACATTGACCACGGCCGAGGTGGCGCCCGCCGGGAAGTACGCGGTCCGGGACTGATCCACGGCATATCCTTCGTGGCAGTAGTCCTTGTCGCTGGGGACGCCCTGCCACTGGTAACAGGTGGTGGCGACGATCCCCGCCTTGTTGGTGACCTTGATGTAATTGTCGGTCCCCGCGTGCGCGGCCGGGGCGAGTGCCAGGGCGGAAGCACAGAGGGTGGCGCCGGCCGCCAGGCCGAATGCGGTCCTTCGGGCAGTTCTCAAGGTTCCGGCCTTTCTCTGAACTGTGCTGCGGCGCGGAGGAAGGCATCGGTTTCCGTATCGGATTCCGGTGCCGCGCCGTGTCCCCACAGTTAGCCCCGGCCGGACGGGCGTTGGGAAGCGGAAAGGCCTAATACTTCGGTACGGAACGGGAACTCGGCGGTCGACCACGAATTCCCGTCCGGGGCCCCCACGGTTTCGTCTCGTGGTCGGGCGCGACTACGGTGCCAGTACGTCCAGTTCGGCCATGGCGCCGACCGTGATCTCGCGGGTCAGCTCCTCGGCGCGGTCCGCGTCGCCGACCCGTACCGCCTCGGCGACCTGGACGTGCAGGGTCACCGCGGCCGGGTCGGGGTCGGTGAACATCACGTGATGGTGGGTGCGGCCGGTGAGGACCGCGGCCACCACATCGCCCAGACGGGCGAACATCTCGTTGCCGGAGGCGTTCAGGATGACGCGGTGGAAGGCCGTGTCGTGCACCAGGTACGCGTCGAGCTGCTGGCCGCGCGAGGTGGCGACCATGCCCATGGCGTGCTCGGTCAGCTCGGCGCACTGCTGTGGTGTGGCGTGCCGGGCCGCCAGGCCCGCCGCGACCGGTTCGACGGCGGAGCGCAGCACGGTCAGCGAGCGCAGTTGCCGGGGCCGGTCGGGCCCGGCCAGGCGCCAGCCGATGACGCGCGGGTCGTAGACGTTCCACTCCTCGGCCGGGCGTACGGTCACGCCGACCCGGCGCCGGGAGGCGACCAGGTGCATGGACTCCAGGACCCGTATCGCCTCGCGGATGACCGTGCGGGAGACCTCGAAGCGCTCCTCCAGCTCGTCGGTGCGCAAGATCGTGCCCGGCGGGTACTCGCCCGCGGTGATGGCGGGTCCCAGGGTCTCCAGTACCCGCGCGTGCAGTCCCTGTCCCGCCCCCTGGTTCTCCATGGGTTCAGCCTACGTTCCCGGGGTGGCCCGCCTTTAAGTATGACTTTTACATCACAGGGGCTTGAATACGTCGTATCCCATGGGTTTCAGTGGGACGTCAGACCGAGGTCAAAGAGGACAGCGAGGTACACGGGATGAGCACCCCCCACGTCATCGTCGTGATGGGCGTGGCCGGCACCGGCAAGACGACGATCGGGCCGCTGGTGGCCGCCGACCTTGATGTTCCCTACGCCGAGGGCGACGACTTCCATCCCCCGGCCAACATCGCCAAGATGTCGGCCGGTACCCCGCTCGACGACGCCGACCGGTGGCCGTGGCTGGATGCCATCGGCGCCTGGGCGCACGGACGTGCAGGTCAGGGCGGTGTCGTCAGCAGCTCGGCGCTCAAGCGCGCCTACCGTGACCGGCTGCGGGCCGCGGCGCCCGGCGTCGTCTTCCTGCACCTGACCGGCGACCGGTCGCTGATCGAGTCCCGGATGGCCGAGCGCAAGGGCCACTTCATGCCCACCGCGCTGCTGGACTCCCAGTTCGCCACCCTGGAGCCGCTCGGCGCCGACGAGGCGGGCGTCGCCGTGGACGTCTCCGGTACCCCGCGGGAGATCGCCGACCGCGCCGTCGCCGCGCTGCGCCGCTACGACACGGGCCGGCCCACCCCCGCCTGACCTTCTGCCGCGGGCCCCGGCCCGTACCCCCGCGCGTCACCGCGCAGGGGCCACCACCACAACCAGTAACAGCACCCCTTAGGGAACAGCCGTGACACATCTCAGCGTCGAGATGCTGGCAGCGGATGCGACCGAGCCGATCACCTCGGCCGGTCACGCGCAGCTCGGCATCGCCGTCCTCGCGGGCATCGCCGTCATCGTCCTGCTCATCACCAAGTTCAAGCTGCACGCCTTCCTGTCCCTGATCATCGGCTCGCTGGTGCTCGGCGCGGTGGCGGGCGCGCCGCTGGACAAGGCCATCGCCAGCTTCTCGTCGGGCCTGGGCAGTACGGTCGCGGGCACCGGCATCCTGATCGCGCTGGGCGCGATCCTCGGCAAGCTGCTCGCCGACTCCGGGGGCGCCGACCAGATCGTCGACACGATCCTGGCGAAGGCGAGCGGGCGCGTGATGCCGTGGGCGATGGTGCTGATCGCGGGCATCGTCGGTCTGCCGATCTTCTTCGAGGTCGGCATCGTGCTGCTGATCCCCGTGGTGCTGCTGGTCGCCAAGCGCGGCAACTTCTCCCTGATGCGCATCGGCATCCCGGCGCTGGCCGGCCTGTCCGTGATGCACGGCCTGATCCCGCCGCACCCCGGCCCGCTGGCCGCCATCGACGCGCTGCACGCCAACCTGGGCGTCACCCTGGCGCTCGGCGTGGTCGTCGCGATTCCGACGGCGATCGTCGCCGGTCCGCTGTTCTCCCGCTACGCCGCCCGCTGGGTCGACATCCAGCCGCCGGAGAAGATGGTCCCCGAGCGTGCCAGCGGCGAGCTGGACAAGCGCCCCGGCTTCGGCATCACCGTCGCCACCGTGCTGCTGCCCGTCGTGATGATGCTGGCCAAGGCCCTGGTGGACGTCGTCGTGGACGACAAGGGCACCACGATCCAGCGCGTCTTCGACGTGGTGGGCTCGCCGCTGATCGCGCTGCTCACCGCCGTCATCGTCGGTATGTTCACGCTGGGCCGGTCGGCCGGTTTCACCAAGGGCCGGATCGCCTCCACCGTCGAGAAGTCCCTCGCGCCGATCGCCGGTGTGCTGCTGATCGTCGGCGCGGGCGGCGGCTTCAAGCAGACCCTGGTAGACGCGGGCGTCGGGCAGATGATCCTGGAGCTGTCCAAGGACTGGAACATCTCCACCCTGTTGCTGGCCTGGCTGATCGCGGTCGCGATCCGGCTCGCGACCGGCTCCGCGACGGTCGCCACCATCTCCGCCGCGGGCCTGGTGGCGCCGCTGGCCGCCGAGATGTCCACCACCCACGCCGCTCTGCTCGTCCTCGCCGTCGGCTGCGGTTCGCTGTTCTTCAGCCACGTCAACGACGCGGGCTTTTGGATGGTGAAGGAGTACTTCGGCATGAACGTCGGCCAGACGATCAAGACCTGGTCGCTGATGGAGACGCTGATCTCGGTGGTCGGGATCGTGTGCGTACTGCTGTTGTCCCTGGTGCTGTAGCGCCGTACAGGTCCCGGTGGGCGCCCGGCGTGTGTCCGAACGACCGGCGGAAGGCATCGATGAAGGCGCTGGCCGAGGCCCAGCCGCAGCGGTGCGCGATCGCGGTCACGGACAGCGCCGGGTCGTCCCGTGTCAGCAGCACCAGCGCGTGGTGCAGCCGCAGCTGCGTACGCCACTGCGGGAAGGTCATGCCCAGCTCGGCGCGGAAGAGGCGGGCCAGCGTCCGTTCGCTCGCCCCGGCGGCGGCGCCGAGCCCGGCGAGCGGGCGCGGGTCGGCGGGGTCGGCGCGCAGCATCGCGCACACCGCCGCCAGGCGCGGGTCGCGGGGCGTGGGCAGGTGCAGGGCCTGGAGCGGGGCGTGGCGCAGCTGGTCGAGGAGTACGGCCAGCAGGCGCCGCGCCTCCGCCGTACGGCGGCTGCCCGGACCGCTGTACGCGATGATCAGCTCGCGCAGCAGCGGGCCGACGGCCAGGACGGCGGGCCGGTCCAGCCCCAGCGGGTTGGTGTCCACGGGCACGCCGACGGTGTGCAGATCGGTGTCCCCGTGCGCCCGGTGCTCGTGCACCGTCCCGGCCGGTATCCAGATCGCACGGGTGGCCGGCGCGACCCAGCTCCCGGCGTCCGTGGTCACGGTGAGCACGCCGCGCCCCGCGTAGACGATCTGGTGGACGTCGTGGTGGTGGGCCGTCACCTGCGTACCCTGCGGCAGGAAGCGGGTGATGGTCGTGACGTGCGGCGGGTGATGGCGGAAAACCGGCATGACGTGGCAGCTTATGAGAAGCCCGCCACCGGGCGCGCTCGCCATGATCGGTACATGACGACGAACCACGTGTCCGCGCCCCGGCGGCCGGTCGCGACGATGTCCGTCGGCCACGCGGCAGTGGACTTCTACCAGGGCGCGGTCCCGGCCCTGGTGCCCTTCCTGGTGGCCGAGCGCCACTACGGCTACGCCGCCGCCTCCGGCATCGTGCTGGCCGCCACCCTCCTCTCCTCCCTCGTCCAGCCCCTGTTCGGCTCGCTCACCGACCGCTGGACGATGCCCTGGCTGATCCCGGTGAGCACGCTGTGCGCCGGTCTCGGCATCGCCCTGTCCGGACTCGGCGACTCCTACGGCCTGACCTGCGCCGCGGTCGCCCTCTCGGGCATCGGCGTCGCCGCCTACCACCCGGAGGCCGCACGGCTGGCCCGCGTCGCGAGCGGTGGCAGCCATGTCGCCATGGGCTGGTTCTCCCTCGGCGGCAACATCGGCTTCGCCCTCGCCCCGGTCGCCGTCGGCCCGCTGCTCTCCGCGGGCTCGCTGAACGCGTCGCCGTGGCTGGTGGTGCCCGCGGCGGCCGGCGTCCTGCTGACCGCTCACGTGATCCGCGCGCTGGCGCCGCGGGCGGCCGTCGCCAAGGCCGCGGCGCGCAAGGCGGGCCGCGACAACTGGCCGGAGTTCCTGCGGCTGACCGCCGTCATCGTCTGCCGGTCCATAGTCTTCGTCGGCCTGAGCGCCTTCATCGCCGTCTACGCCGAGCAGCGGGTGGGCGGTGGCTCCACCGCGGGTTCGGCGGCCCTGTTCGTACTGTTCGCGGGCGGCGCGGTGGGCACCGTGCTCGGCGGCCGGCTGGCGTCCCGGTGGGGCCGGGTCCGTACGGTACGGATCGCCTACGCGGCCTGCGTCCCGGCCGTCGCCGGACTGGTCCTCGTGCCAGGACCCGCGCTGTACGTCTTCGCCGCCCTCGCCTCCACGGCCCTGTACGTACCGTTCTCCCTGCACATCACGCTCGGCCAGGACCTGCTGCCGAACCGCATGGGTACGGCGAGCGGCGTCACCCTGGGCCTGGCGGTCAGCGTCGGCGGTGTCGCGAGCCCCGCGATCGGCGCCCTCGCCGACACCACCGGCCTGCGGACCGCCCTGCTGCCGCTGATCGCGCTGTGCGCGGTGGCCTGGCTCATCGCGCGGACGCTGACCGAACCGGGGGAGGGCGGCTCAGACGGCGGGCGGCCCGGTCTCCCCCGCGAAGACGATCACCTGGTCGATGAGGCTGCGCCGCAGGTGGACGACGTCCGTCCCGGCCAGACGGGGGCCGCCACCCGGCGTGGTGAAGACCCACCGGTACCGGGCCCACTCGCCCGGCATGTCCACCGCTGAGCAGCGCACCATCGTGCCGGCCCCCGCCGGGTGGCGCCGGAGGTCCAGCACGAACCGCTCGACCGCCTCGATCCCCTCGCTGCGGCCCAGCGGCCCGTGGAAGACCACGTCCGAGGTCAGGGCCTGGGCGAGCAGCGCGGTCACCCGGCTGTCGTCCGAGGCGTTGAAGGCGGAGAGGAACGTGTCGATCGCCGATTGCGCGGTCTCTTCCTGCATGCACCAGTAATACCAGCCGCCGGCCGGGACGGGCTCGTCCCGGTCACCGGCCGGACGGCGTGGTCAAGAGCTCGCCGTACCGGGCGAGTTCGTCGGGCAGGCCGGAGGCGTCGTCGGCGGCGTACGCCACGTAGCCGTCCGGACGGATCAGGAACAGGCCCTCGCCGTACGCGTGCCGGGCGTGACCCCCGGCGTCGACCAGGTCGGGGGCCGTCCCGCCGACGCGGCACGTACGGATCATCTTGCCGTCCAACGCCGGGAGTTCGACGTCGCCGACGCCCAGCAGGGTGAAGTGCGGGCCCTGGAAGACTTGGAAGAGGCGGCGCGGGGTGCCGTCCGGGGTGGCGCAGGGTGCGTCCGGCGCCCGGTTGCCGGCGCGGAGCGCTCCGTCGGCGAGGCCGGTGCGCCGTTCGGAGGCGAGCGGTCCGTCCGCGTACCCGACGTCTATCTGGTGCAGGTCCTTGCCGCGCCGCATGTCCCCCGAGCGGTGCAGCCGGGTGCTGAGGTCGAGGATGCCCGCGGCGACCGGCAGCCGCTCGGCCTCGTAGGTGTCGAGCAGCGACTCGGGCGCGCCGTGCCGCAGGACCTGGCCCAGCTTCCAGCCGAGGTTGTAGGCGTCCTGGACGCTGGTGTTCAGGCCCTGGCCGCCCGCGGGGGAGTGCACGTGCGCCGCGTCGCCCGCGAGGAAGACCCGGCCCACGCGGAACCGGTCGGCCCGCGCGGCGTTCGGGCGGAAGGTGGAGGACCACAGCACCTCGCCCACCTGGTCCAGGGTGAGGTGGGTGCGCTCCGCGACGAGCTTGCGCACGGCGTCGGGTGCGGTGTCCGGCTCGGCGGCAGGGTCCGCGAAGCCCGCGATGAGCGAGAAGTAGTCGCGCAGCGGCACCGGGAGCAGCGCGACGAAGTCGGTGGCGTTGAAGGACTCCCACATGTGCCAGTGCTGCTGGTCCAGCCCGTCCAGCCGGATGTCGGCGAGGAGCATCGGGTTCGGGGCGACGCTCTCCCCGGTCATGGTGACGCCGAGCGCCTTGCGCACCGTGCTGCGCCCGCCGTCCGCCGCGACCAGGTAGGCGGCGCGCACCGTACGGGCGCTGCCGTCGGTGCGGAGGACCCGGGCCTCGACGCCGTCCGCGTCCTGGGTGAACGACTCCAGCGCGGCCCCGAACGCCACCGTGCCGCCCAGCTCGGCCAGGCGCGCGTACTGAATCTCCAGATTCCGCCACTGCGGGACCATCATCATGGTGCCGTACGGGGTGGACGGTGTCGGTTCGACGGACTCCACGAACACGTACGCGTCGACCATGCGGCCGTCTTTCCGGGACCCGACCTTCGGGTACCGGGCGCTGCTCGCCCGGATCGCGTCGAGCACCCCGAAGTCCTCGTACACCTCCTGCGTACGGGGCTGGATGCCGCTGCCGCGGGTGCCGGGCGACAGCCGGTCCTGGCGCTCCAGCACGAGGGCGCGCACGCCGCGCCGGGAGAGGTCGAGGGCGAGGGCCAGGCCGGTGGGGCCGGCGCCGGAGATCAGTACGTCGACGTGCTCGGGCAGGGTGCCGGCGGGAGCCGCGGCTGTGTCCTTAACGTTGTTAAGTTCCATGCTTCCGAGGGTGCGCTTAACGGTGTTAAATTGTCAACGTGGCTACGAGACTCGACCGAAAACTGGTGGTGGAGACCGCCCTGGGCCTGCTGAACGACGTCGGCCTCGAAGGGCTCACCCTGCGCCGTATCGCCAAGGAGCTGAACGTCCAGGCGCCCGCCCTCTACTGGCACTTCAAGAACAAGCAGGAACTGCTCGACGAGATGGCCACCGAGCTGTACGAGCGGATGACCGCGCCCTTGGTCGCGGCGGGCCCGGGCTACGGGGGCGGCGACTGGAAGGCGCTGCTCACCACGGCGTGCCGGGTCATGCGGCGCACGCTGCTCACCTACCGCGACGGCGGCAAGGTCTTCGGCGGCACCCGGATGAACCACTCCGCGTCGATGCGGCCGGTGGAGATCTTCATGGGCGCGCTGACAACCGCCGGATTCCGGCCACACCGGGCCGCGCGCGCCTGGTTCACCGTCTACACGTACACGATCGGCTACGTGGTCGAGGAGCAGTCCGTCTTCCCGGTGCCCGGGGAGCCGTGGCGCGATCCCACCTACGACCTGGACGACCGGCAGCGGCGCTACGGCGCCGACTTCCCGCTCACGGTGGTGGCCGGCGAGGAGTTCTTCGGGGACACCGCCCGCGGGTTCGAGGACGGTCTGCGGGCCGTCATCGCGGGGATCGAGGCCACGCTGCTGCACGGCGAGTAGCCGGGTGCCCGGGGCGAGCCGTCCCCGGGCACCCGCACTCAGCGCCGCGGGCGCGGATCGATCGCCCGCTTCAGTACGGGCGTGAGCGGGCGCTCCACCCAGCGGTGCAGCACCCAGGCCAGCGCCAGCATCAGCGCCACCGTCAGGACGAGCGTCACGTACGACGGCAGCCGCAGGCCACCGTGCAGGCCCTGCACGACCACCCACCCCAGGTGCTCGTGCACGAGGTAGAACGGGTACGTCAGCGCCCCGGCCACGGTCAGCCAGCGCCAGTTCGCCCACTGCATCCGGCCCAGCGCGATGGCCAGTACCAGGGCGAAGCCCAGCGTGACGACCGCGATGATGACCACCGCAGAGCGGTTGGAGAAGGCGTTCGCGGACGGCGGGTGCCACAGCCCGGCCACCGCGAAGTGCTGGCCGATGAGCCAGCTGACGCCCACCACCGCCCACGCCACCGGGTCCCGCCCGCCGTACCGGTGCAGCAGGTAGCAGCCGATGCCGCCGATGAAGAACGGCGCGTACTGCGGCATCAGGACGATGTCCAGCGCCGGTACGTGCGCGGCCTGCGCCACCGCCGCCGCCAGCGTCCAGCCCGCGCAGAACAGCACCACCCGGCGGCGGGTGGCGCCCGGCAGGATGACGCACAGCGCGAACAGCGCGTAGAACCGCATCTCGGCCCACAGCGTCCAGCACACGCCCAGCACCCGCTTGGCGCCCAGCGGCTGCTGGAGCATCGTCAGGTTGGTCAGCACATCGCTCGGCCCCAGCGCCTCGAACGCCACCCACGGCAGCGCGAACACTGCCGTGACCAGCAGGACCGCCACCCAGTACGCCGGATACAGCCGCGAGACGCGGGACGCGATGAAGGCGCGCAGCGACCGCCCCCAGCCGCTCATGCAGATGACGAAGCCGCTGATGACGAAGAAGATCTGCACGCCGAGGCAGCCGTACGCGAACACGCCGTGCAGGGACGGGAACTGGCGCGCGGGCGAGCTGCCCCACGCCTGGGCTATCTCGCCGTTCCGGCCGCCGAGGTGGTACGCGGCGACCATCAGGGCGGCGATCAGACGCAGCCCGTCCAGGGCACGCAGGCGCGGCGCGCCGCGGGACTTCCTCCCGGGCGGAGCAGCCGCTCCGTTCCGGGCAGCGGCCATGGGGCGGGTGGCCAGGACCGGCACGGACGGTCCTGGCATCGCCGCGGGCGGCGGCGCCTCCGCCGGAAGCTGCGCGGTCATCCGAACGCGGCCCGCTTCTTCAGGCGCCGCTGCATCGCCCGCGCGCGCCGCGCGACCCTGCGGACGGCCGCGTTGCGCGGGATGAACGACAGCTGGGCGGGGATCGCGCCGGGCAGCGCGAGCGCGGTCAGCCGGCGGCGCTTGAAGTAGCGCCAGGTGCGCTCGTTCAGGTGGGCGGCGAGATAGCGCTCGGCGACCGGGCGCAGCTCCGGGTAGATCTGGTTCTGCATGGCGTAACCCACCGCGCCGACCAGCCCGTTGAGATGCGTCGGCGTCGGCTTGGCGCCCGGCTCGTCCGCCAGGTCGGGCACCAGTGCGTCGACCAGGGTGACCGGCACACGATTGCTGTTCTGGTACGGGGTCAGGCGCTCCAGCAGCAGGTCCGTACCCACGCGGGCGGTCGGCAGGTCGTAGAACGCGGATGCCGTCAGCAGCGCGGTCGAGAAGCAGCCGACCACGAGCGCGGGCCGCTTGCGCTGGTAGAGCACTTCGGCGAGGACCGGCGTGTCCAGCACGGTCAGCTCGGCGCCGAGTTTTTCCGCCTCCCGCTCCAGCGCGCGGGACCAGCGGGCCGGCGCGGACGGGTGCGGCTTGAACACCACCTGGCGGTGCCCGCGCCGTACCGCGCCGCGCAGCATGCGGGCGTGCAGCTCCTCCTCTTCCTCGGGGGTGAGGATGTTCAGCGCGGACAGGTACTGCCCGAGGAGCAGCGCCGCGCCTTCCGGTACGGCGTGCAGCGCCGGGGCGTCGAAGTCCGCGGCCAGATCGGCGAGCACCGCGCGGAACGCGTCGGTCGGCACGGTCTCCGCGCCCACCCCGAACTCCGTGAGCAGCAGCGGCTTCAGACCCGGCACGAGGTCCAGATGCAGCAGGCGGCGGACCCGGGTGCCGACCAGCGGGTCCAGCTTGCTGCGGGTCGGCCCGTAGCTCATCAGGCCGTCCGCGTACACGTCGACCGGCGCGCCCGGGAAGAGCTGGGCCAGCGCGAGCGCCGGGCTGACCTGGATGGACTCCACGATCAGCTCGATCTCGTCCGCGCCCAGGTCCCACAGCAGCCGCAGATGCCGCTCCCACAGCGGCACATCGTCCTGGCGCGGGGACCAGCCGCCGGGGTGGAACGGGCTGATCGTCTCGTTCCACGACAGCACCCGGTCGAAGCGGCCGCGCAGCCGCTCGAAGCCGGGCATCCGGTCCACCGGCGTCGCGGTCTCCGGGGTCGCGGCGTTGTTGCTGACCAGCAGCAGCCGGCGGCCGGCCGGGGCGAAGGCGTCCGTGTCGAGCGCGGCGGCCAGCGTGGCGGCGCCGTACAGGGTGGACGCCAGGAAGATCTGCGTACGCGGCCGCGCCGGTGCGTCGGTACGGGGGGCCATCAGGCGGCCACCTCCGCCGGGACCGGACGGCGGCGCAGCCGTCGCAGACGGGAGGCGCGCTGCGTGTCCATCGAATCCAGTGCTTCCTTCAGTACGTCCTGCGGCATTCTTTTCAGCGCCGCCGCGCTCAGGGCGCGCAATTTACGGGCCACCGGCGGCTCGAATCGTTCGATCGAGCCGAGATGGTGGGAAATGATGGCGCAATAGGTACGTACGGCTTTCGGCAGCAATCGCTGTGCGTCCCGGTCCTGCGCCGTTTCCTCGATCACCTGATCAAATGCCCGGATGAAATCGAGCTGCCGTACGTCACCGATCTGCGTGAGCGAGGACGCCACTCCGCGCCGGTAGAAGACGCCGAGCAGTCCGGTCACCGCCATCGACCGCGCCTCGCGGTGCAGCCGCCAGATCCACGGCCGGTCCTCCGCCGTACGCAGGCCGTGCCGGAAATGCAGCAGGCCGTCGTCCAGCAGCCGGCGGTGGTAGATGCCGGCCCAGGCGAAGGCGTAGTCGACGGAGGTGGAGCGGTCGGCGGGCAGTATCAGCTCGCGCGGGTCCAGCGCGACGTTGCGGCGGCCGTACGGGACGCGGTGCACCGAACGGGTCCGCGCGGTGCACTGCACATGGTCCGTGCGCACGAAGTCGCAGTCCAACTCCTCGATGACGGCCAGGAGTTGTTCGTAGTAGCCGGGGGCCAGCCAGTCGTCACCGTCCAGGAAGGTCACATACTCGCCGGCGGCCGCGTCCAGGCCGGTGTTGCGGGCGGTGGCCAGACCGCCGTTCTGCTCGTGCCGCAGCACCCGCGCGCCCGGCAGCTCGCCCTCGGCGCGCGCCAGGATCCGCGGTGTCTCGTCCCGCGAGCAGTCGTCCACGAGCAGGAATTCGAAGTCCTCACGGGCGTTCGCCGCCAGGCTTCGCAGGGTGTCGGGCGCATATGTCTGCACGTTGTAGAACGGCACGACGACGGAGAGCTTAACCACCCGGGTGACGTTAGGCGCGGTCCCGGCATTCGTCTTGACGGGACGCGAACCCGCGAGTGAACGAAGAATGGCGGGATGGTTAACCTGGCAATTCGGCCTGCTGGTTCGCCGTCCTGCGATGCGCTGTTAACCCGTTGTTGCGGCACAGTTGGCCCGCCGAACGGAACGCCTTCCTAGCGTTTTCGTCGTGCCCACTCGTACCACTTCCCAGCCGCGTGTCGCGGTGCTCGCGGATTCGGATACCCGCTGGAAATGGGGCGCTTTGACAGCGTACCGCATTCAATCGGACATTCGTCTGGACGGATATCTGCTCCGCGGCCGTGCCACCCCCACGGTCCGCCAGCTCGACGAGGTCGGCGCCCGTGCGGAGACGCTGCGCGAGATCCGCGGCGCGGACTTCCTGGAGCTGATGAAGGACACCGCGCGGTACGACGTGGTCGTCCTCGCCTGCGTCGGCGGCGCCGTCCAGGCGATGCTGCACGGCCTGGCCCGCGCCTGGCGCGGCGCCGCCCGGCGGCCCGTCGTCGTCACCGGCTACGTCGGCGTCGTCTACGAGAAGCTGGCCGACGGCCTGCTGCTGCGGCACGGCGCGGACGTGGTCCTCGCCAACTCCCGGCACGACGCGGACCGGTTCCGCGCGGTGTACGAGGGCGTCGGCGCCGACGGCGGCAGCGTCGTCGAATGCGCCCTGCCCTTCCTGGGCGGCGCCCCGTACGAGCCCGTCCTCGGCGACCGCCCCTACACGGTCGTCTTCGCCGCCCAGCCCTCCGTACCGGACCGCCGCGAGGACCGTATGCACCTGCTGCGCCGCGCGGCCGAGCACGCCCGGCGGCACCCCGACCGCGAGGTCCTGGTCAAGCTGCGCAGCAAGCCCGGCGAACACACCACGCACATCGAGGAACTCCCGTACCAGAAGCTGGCCGCCCGCCTCCCCGGCGGCCTGCCCCCCAACTGCCGCCTGGCGTACGGGAACATGGGCGAGGTCCTGGACCGCACCGACCTCCTGGTCACCGTCAGCTCGACCGCCGCCCTGGAATCCCTGCACCGCGGCATCCCCACCGCCGTCCTCACCGACCTCGGCATCCGCGAAGCCCTCGGCAACCACCACTTCCTCGGCTCCGGCTGCCTCGCCTCCTGGGACGAACTGGACGCCGGCCACCGCCCCGAACCCGACCCGGACTGGCTCGCCCGCCAGGGCGTGGCTCCCGGCGCCCAATACGCCACCGCCTTCGACGCCGCACGCGCCCGCGTCACCGCCCTGCGCGCCACCGATCTGCCGCCTCTCACCCCGTACTACACACCCCGCACCGCCCCCGGATACCTCCCCGGCATCCTCGCCCGCTACGGCCTGGACCCCGACGGCGCGCCGCTGCCCGGCCAGGCCGCCGAGACCGCCGAACCCGGCGGCCTGCGCCGGCTGGCCCGCGACACCGTGCGCGACGCCGCCCGCGGCGCCTACCGCCACGGCGTCCAGCGCGTCGCCCCCGCCATCCGCCGCTGGGGACAGCTGTGAGCAGCCCATCCGCCCGCCCCCGGAGCCCGCACGGCCCCCGGAAGGAGCCCGCCATGACCCCACCGAGCCGCCCGGCCGCGCCCACCGTCGTCGCCGTCATCCCCGCGCGCGGCGGCTCCAAGGGCGTACCCGCCAAGAACCTCGCCGCGGTCGGCGGCGTCCCGCTGATCGCCCGCGCGGTCCGCGAATGCCGCGCGGCCCGGCTGGTCACCGACGTCGTGGTCTCCACCGACGACACGGGCATCGCCGCCGCGGCCCGCGGCGCGGGCGCCGTCGTGGTCCGCCGCCCCGGCGCCATCGCGGGCGACACGGCCACCAGCGAAGCCGCCGTCCTGCACGCCATGGACACGTACGAGGCCGAACACGGCAAGCCCGTCGACGCGGTCCTCCTCGTCCAGTGCACCAGCCCCTTCCTCGTCCGCGAGGACATCGACGGGGTGGCCGCCGCGGTTGTGGAAGCCGGTGCGGACAGCGCGCTGACGGTGGCGCCGTTCCACGGCTTCGTATGGCGCGAGGGGGCGGACGCCGCCGTCGAGGACCCCGCTCCCGGCGGCACTGGCGTCAACCACGACAAGTCCTTCCGCCCGCGCCGCCAGGACCGCCCCCAGGACTTCCTGGAGACCGGCGCCGCCTACGCCATGGACGCGGCCGGCTTCCGCGCCGCGGGCCACCGCTTCTTCGGCCGTACGGAACTGGTCCGCACCGACCCGTCCCGCGTGCTGGAGATCGACGACCCGCACGACCTCGCGCGCGCCCGCGCCCTCGCGCCCCTTCTCGACACCACGCACCCCGGCGCGCTACCGACCCGCGACGACATCGACGCGGTCGTCCTCGACTTCGACGGCACCCAGACCGACGACCGGGTGCTCGTCGACTCCGACGGACGGGAGATGGTCGCCGTGCACCGCGGCGACGGCCTCGGCATCGCCGCCCTGCGCAAGGCGGAGCTGAAGCTGCTCATCCTGTCCACGGAAGTGAACCCGGTCGTCGCCGCACGGGCCAGGAAGCTGCGCCTGCCCGTACTCCACGGCATCGACCGCAAGGACCTCGCGCTCAAGCAGTGGTGCGAGGAACAGGGCATCGCGCCCGAGCGCGTGCTCTATGTCGGCAACGACGTCAACGACCTCCCGTGCTTCGGCCTCGTCGGCTGGCCCGTGGCGGTCGCGAGCGCCCACGACGCCGTACGCGGCGCCGCGCGCGCCGTCACCTCCACCCCCGGAGGCGGCGGCGCGATCCGCGAGATCGCCTCGTGGCTCCTCGGCCCCACCCTCTAACGAAGAAGGAACTCCCCAAGATGACCAGCACCTCCCGCCTGCGCACCCTCGGCGACCGGCTCGTCGGCCCCGGCCGCCCCGTCTACGTCACCGGTGAGATCGGCATCAACCACAACGGCGACCTGGAGAACGCCTTCGCGCTGATCGACGCCGCCGCGGACGCCGGCTGCGACGCCGTGAAGTTCCAGAAGCGCACCCCGGAGATCTGCACCCCGCGCGACCAGTGGGACATCGAGCGCGACACCCCCTGGGGCCGGATGACCTACATCGACTACCGCCACCGCGTGGAGTTCGACGAGGACGGCTACCGCGCCATCGACGAGTACGCCGAGAAGCGCGGCATCGCCTGGTTCGCCTCCCCCTGGGACGTGGAGTCCGTCGCCTTCCTGGAGAAGTTCGACGTCCCCTGCTACAAGGTCGCCTCCGCCTCCCTCACCGACGACGAGCTGCTGCGCGCCATGCGCGCCACCGGCCGCACCGTCATCCTCTCCACCGGCATGTCCACCCCCAAGCAGATCCGGCACGCCGTCGAGGTCCTGGGCAGCGACAACATCGTCCTGTGCCACGCCACTTCGACCTACCCCGCGAAGGCCGAAGAGCTGAACCTCCGCATGATCCACACCCTTCAGGCCGAGTACCCCAACGTCCCGATCGGCTACAGCGGCCACGAGACCGGCCTGCAGACCACCCTCGCCGCCGTCGCCCTCGGCGCCGCCTTCGTCGAGCGCCACATCACCCTCGACCGCGCCATGTGGGGCTCCGACCAGGCCGCCTCTGTGGAGCCGCAGGGCCTGACCCGCCTGGTCCGCGACATCCGCACCATCGAGGAGTCCCTCGGCGACGGCGTCAAGAAGGTCTACGAGAGCGAGCTGGGCCCGATGAAGAAGCTGCGCCGGGTGGCGGGCGTGGTCGCCGAGGCCGAGGCCGCCGACCGCGAGCCCGTCTCGGCCTGACTGGCGGCCCGGACGCCACCGTACAACCGCATCTGCCTGCCACCGCACGACTGCTCCTGACGCCATACGGACGGGACGGACACACCGTGAGCTACCCAGACGGGGCCTGTGGCCCGCCCCAGGAGGCGGCGGGTACTCCCGTCCGCCGCCTCCTGGGGGTACCCCGGCAGCGCCGCAGATCCGCCGCGAGCCGGGTGCCCGGTGGCGCGGCGGGGGAGCGGGGGGCAGCCGGCCGGGCCACCGGACGGGCCGCCAGGCGGGAAGCGCGGCAGGCCGCGAAGCAGGCCACGGCACAGGCGGCCGGAGCCGCCAAGGCGCAGGCCGCGGGTACCCTCGCCTTCGTCGAAAGCCCCGTACAGCTGCTCAACGTCCTGGAATGGGCGCACGGCGAACAGGCCGCGGCCCTCACCGTCGTCGTCCTCGCCCCGCACGACCCGATGACCCGCGGCCAGCTGCGCCGGATGGCCGAACTCGCCCGCGAGGAGGGCTTCTCCGTACGGTGGGAGGAGGCGCGCGACGGGGCCGCCGCGCCGCTGCGCACCATCGGCGGCCTCACCCGCCGCCTGCGGCGCGCCGGCCGCGTCGTCATCGGCGACCCCTTCTCCCGCTACGTCCAGCTCCTGCTGACACTCACCCGGGCCCGCGACCTGATCGTGGTGGACGACGGCACCGCCACCATGGAATTCATCACCCAACTGGCCAACGGCGAACGCCTGGTGCGCTGGCACCGGCACGGCGGCGGGCGCGGGCCGCGCGACCTGGCCTTCGCGCCGTTCGCGGCCGCCGCCCGCCGCCGGCTCGGCCCCGCCCCCGAAGGCGGCCGACGCACCGTCGGCCTCTTCACCTCCATGCCCGTCGAGCCGCCACCCGGCATCCGCGTCCTGTCGAACGAATTCGCCTGGACCAGACGGCGGTTCGGCCCGCCACGGCTCACCCGCGGCACGGACATCGTCGGCACCTCACTGGTCGAGACCGGCGTCGTCGACCCCGACCGCTACCTGGAAGCCGTCCACGCGCTCGCCCGCACCCACGGCGCCACCCGCTACTTCGCCCACCGGCGCGAATCCGCCGGAAAACTCCACCGGCTCGCCGCCGAAACCGGCCTGGAGATCGTACGGCCCGACCTGCCGCTGGAACTCATCGCCCGCCGCGGCCCCATCGGCCGCCAGGTCCTCAGCTTCCCGTCCACCGTCGTCCACACGCTGCCGCTCGCACTGGCCGGAACCGGGGTCGGCGTCGCGGTGTGCGACATCGACCCGGCCTGGCTGACCGGCAAGGCGTCGCCGCGGGCCGAGGGCTTCCTGTCCGGGGTGACGGGAACGGCGCGGGGCGTACGCCGCCTTCCCGCGGAGCCGTGTGACGATGTACGGGACGGCGCCCACCGCACCGGCCTGGCGGCGCACGGCGCGGCCGACCGGCCGCAACCGTCCGGTGCCCCTGCTTCCGGAAAGAAGCGGAACCAGTCCTGATACCCCGGTGATGACCTGCCCATGCGCCGGGCGGCCTAGATATTCTTCCCCTAACGGGCTGAACTTTTGTTGATCGAGGGACAGTTGCCCCAGCCGCCCCCGTACCCTTCAACGGGTGAACCACTTGATGTCCCGCGAGGCCGAAACCGATGACGCCCCAGCCGGGGAACCGCTGCCCGGCGCGCTGCCGGACGAGCTGTGCGCCGAACTCATCGACTTTCGCCGTGACTTGCACATGCACCCCGAGCTCGGCAACCAGGAGTTCCGCACCACCGCGGCCCTCAAGGCCCGGCTGGAGCGGGCCGGCCTGAGCCCACGCGTCCTGTCCATCGGCACCGGCCTGATCTGTGACATCACGCCCGGCCTCGCCCCCTGGGACGGCGGCCGGCCGCTCCTCGCGCTGCGGGCCGACATCGACGCGCTGCCGATCCCCGACGTGAAGACCGTGCCCTACCGCTCCACGGTCCCCAACCGGGCCCACGCGTGCGGCCACGACGTGCACACCGCCGTCGTCCTCGGCGCGGGCCTGGTCCTCGCCGAACTCGCCCGGGAAGGACGGCTGCCGTGCCCCGTACGGCTCCTCTTCCAGCCCGCCGAGGAAGTACTCCCCGGCGGCGCCACCGACGCGATCGGCGCCGGGGCGCTGGACGGTGTGGGCCGCATCCTCGCCGTGCACTGCGACCCGCGGGTGGACGCGGGACGCATCGGCCTGCGCACCGGCGCGATCACCTCCGCCTGCGACCGCCTGGAAGTCGCCCTCGACGGCCCCGGCGGCCACACGGCCCGCCCCCACCTGACCACCGACCTGGTCACCGCCGCCGCCCGCGTCGCCGTCGACGTCCCCGCCCTGCTCTCCCGCCGGGTCGACACCCGCGCCGGACTCGCCGTGACCTGGGGCCGCCTCGACGTCGGCCACGCGTGCAACGTCATTCCCCAGCACGCGGAGCTGGCCGGAACGGTTCGGTGCCTGGACCTCGACGCATGGCGCGACGCGCCGGACCTGGTCCACGCGGCGATCGACGAGATCGCGGCCCTGCACGGCGCGAAGTGCCAGATCAACTATGTCCGGGGCGTGCCACCGGTGGTCAACGAACCGGTCTCCACCCAACTCCTCCACGACGCGATGGCCGCGCGGCGCGGGGCCCACGCGGTCGAGGGCACCGAGCAGTCCCTCGGCGGCGAGGACTTCTCCTGGTACCTGGAGCGGATCCCCGGAGCGATGGCCCGCCTGGGCGTACGCCCACCGGGGAGCACCGTCCGCTACGACCTCCACCGGGGTGACTTCGACGCGGACGAGGGGGCGGTGCGGGCCGGGGTGGAGCTGTTCACGGCGGCGGCGATGTTGGCGTAGTCGGTTTGGGGTGCGGTTCTGCCCGGTGGGTTTGCGGTTGCCCCGGTGGGGGTGCGGGCTTGCGCCTTGGGTTCGGTGGGTGGGGGCTCGGGGCCCCGCAGGGGTCTCTCCTCGTTGCCTGGAGCGGCCGCAGTGTATGGACGCAACCGGGGCTTCGGTCGCCTGCGGGGAGACCCCTACGTGTCCCCGAGCCCGCGCCGTACGCGGCTCTCTCTCCGCCGTGGCGGGAGTCTTTACAGACCCCTGGCGGCGCCTTCCGCACGACGCGGAGCCGCCCCCGGCCCGCGCATGCGCATACGCGAGCCTCACCACATGGTGGGCGCCCATCAGGGTGATCGTTCTTTTTCTTCCCCCCACCGGCCCGCACTCGCCAATCCGACCGGAGGGGGTGTGCAGGGGGACACTCCCCGCAGGCGACCGAAGCCCCGGTTGCGTCCAGACATAACGGCCGCTCCAAGGCGCCGAGGAGATGGCCCCCTGCGAAGCGCGGACCACACCCATCCACCCGCCGCGACAGCGGCATGTAGAACGAATAGATAACAGCCACACAGCGAAGGGTTTTGCGCCAGGTCTACGCGCGTTAATCTCCCGTAAAGCCAGCGCCACCCCGGGCGCTACCGCGCCCCCCGTGGGCGCACCGCGCCAGCGTAGGCGCTTCGAGCGAAGGGAAAGGCCCCTTGCGTCGGGTCACCAGGTTTGCCGCCGCGGCCAGCGCTTCCGCGCTTCTCGCGCTCACCGCCACCGCTTGCGGTCAGAGTTTTGCCGAGGCGAATCGCGCCAGTCATGCCGGTGTCGGGCTCGCTTTCGACATCGGTGGGCGGGACGACCACTCCTTCAACGAGGCGGCCGCCCGCGGCACCGAGAATGCCCGCAAGAAGCTGGGCGTCAACGTCAAGATGCTCACGGCGAAGAACGGTGAGACGGAGGCGGACCGTGAGCAGCGGCTGTCGTCGTTCGCGGAGGCCGGGTACAACCCGGTCATAGGTGTCGGGTTCGCCTACAGCCGGTCCATCGAGAACGTCGCCAAGGACTTCCCGGAGACGACTTTCGGGGTGGTCGACGCCGTGCCGCAGGGCAAGAACGTGGACGCGATGGTCTTCGCGGAGCACGAGGGCTCGTATCTGGCGGGTGTCGCCGCCGCGCTCAAGAGCAAGAACCACAAGGTCGGCTTCATCGGCGGTGTGAACAACGCGCTGATCCAGAAGTTCCAGGCCGGGTTCGAGCAGGGTGTACGGGACACCGACCCGAAGACCAAGGTCACCTCGCAGTACCTGTACCCGAACAACGACAAGGGGTTCAACGACCCTGCCGCCGCCAAGGCCAAGGCGGGCGGCATGCTGGACAGCGGTATCGACGTGATCTATTCCGCTGCGGGCCAGTCGGGCGCGGGCGCCATCGAGGCGATCAGCAAGCGCAAGGGTGCCTGGGCGATCGGTGTGGACTCCGACCAGTATCTGCAGCCGGGTCTGGCGAAGTACAAGGACTGCATTTTGACGTCGGTGGTCAAGAACGTCGACGTGGCGGTGTTCGACCTGATCAAGAGTGTCGAGGACGGCAAGCCGCTGACGGGCGTGCACGCGTACGACATGAAGAAGAAGGGCGTCACGCTCGCCACCTCGGGCGGCTTCATCAAGGACATCCAGCCGCAGATCGACGCCGCCCGCCAGAAGATCGTCGAGGGCAAGGTGAAGGTCAAGGAGACGCCGTAGCAGGGCGCTGCCCGGACCGGACCGCACCGCGGACCGGCACCGTCCCGCCCCACCGCGGCCGCGGCATCGCACCCCGGCCGCCCCGCCCCGCGGCCGGCCCCCGCCCCCGCCGCCTGCCCAGAACACGCCGTCCGCCAAGGACATGCCGTCCGCCAAGGACGTGTCCGAGGACATGTCCAGGACAAGATCCCCGAGGGGAGTGCGCCATCAACGCAGCACCCACGATCAGCCGCCCGGCCGAGCCGGGCTCCGCCGCCGTCGAACTCCGCGGCATCACCAAGCGGTTCCCCGGTGTCGTGGCCAACCATGACATCGACCTGACCGTCCGCCGCGGCACCGTGCACGCCCTGTGCGGCGAGAACGGCGCGGGCAAGTCGACGCTGATGAAGATCCTTTACGGCATGCAGAAGCCGGACGAGGGCACCATCACGCTCGACGGCGAGCAGGCGGCGCTCAGCACCCCCGCGGACGCCATCGCCCGCGGCATCGGCATGGTGCACCAGCACTTCATGCTCGCCGACAACCTCTCCGTCCTGGAGAACGTCGTGCTCGGCGCGGAGAAGCTGCACGGCATCGGCGCCAAGGCCCGTACGAAGATCATGGAGATCTCGGACGCGTACGGCCTGGCCATCCGGCCCGATGTCCTCGTGGAGGACCTCGGTGTCGCGGACCGCCAGCGGGTGGAGATCCTGAAGGTCCTCTACCGCGGCGCCCGTACGCTCATCCTCGACGAGCCGACCGCGGTCCTCGTCCCGCAGGAGGTCGACGCGCTGTTCGACAACCTGCGGGAGCTGAAGTCGGAGGGCCTGACCGTCATCTTCATCTCGCACAAGCTGGGCGAGGTGCTGTCGGTCGCGGACGACATCACGGTCATCCGCCGGGGCACCACCGTCGCCTCCGTGGAGCCGTCGAAGACCACGCCGAAGCAGCTCGCGGAGCTGATGGTGGGCAGCGAGCTGCCGTCGCCGGAGACGCGCGAGTCGACGGTGACGGACACGCCGATGCTGGGGGTCGAAGACCTCCGGCTGTGCGCCACCGACTCCGACGGAGTCGTCCGCACCGTGCTGGACGGGATCACCTTCACCATCCACAAGGGCGAGGTGCTGGGCGTCGCCGGTGTCGAGGGCAACGGCCAGGCCGAACTGGTCGAGGCGATCATGGGCACCCGCACCCTGGACGGCGGCACCGTGACGCTGGACGGTCAGGACCTGACCCGGGCCAGCACCCGCAAGCGCCGCGAGGGCGGCATCGGGTACGTACCCGAGGACCGCCACCGGCACGCGCTGCTCCTGGAAGCACCCCTGTGGGAGAACCGCATCCTCGGGCATGTCACCGAGCGCCCCAACAGCAAGGGCCGGCTGCTCGACCTGGCCGCGGCCCGCAAGGACACCGAGCGGATCGTCGCCGAGTACGACGTGCGGACGCCCGGCATCGAGGTGACGGCGGCCTCGCTGTCCGGCGGCAACCAGCAGAAGCTGATCGTCGGCCGCGAGATGAGCCACCACCCCAAGCTGCTGATCGCCGCCCACCCCACGCGGGGCGTGGACGTCGGCGCGCAGGCGCAGATCTGGGAGCAGATCCGTGCCGCGCGCCGGGAGGGCCTGGCGGTGCTGCTGATCTCTGCTGACCTGGACGAGCTGATCGGGCTCTCCGACACCCTGCGGGTGATGTACCGGGGCCGGCTGGTCGCGGACGCCGACCCCGCGACCATCACCCCGGAGGAGTTGGGCTCGGCCATGACCGGTGCCGCCAGCGGTCACCTCACCGCTGAAGACGCTGACACCCGCGAGGGCGGTGACCGGGAGTGAAGACGCTCACCAGGTCGCTGACCAAGGACAAGGTGCTGCTGGCGCTCGCCGCGCCGCTGCTGGCCATCGCCGCCGCGTTCGTCATCAGTTCGCTGGTCTTCCTGGCCTCGGGCGAGAACCCGCTGCGGGCCTACTGGATCATGGCCGACTACGGCCACTACAGCGACAGCCAGGTCTGGATCATCAACAAGGCGGTGCCGTACTACCTGTCGGCACTGGCGGTCGCCATCGGCTTCCGCATGAACCTCTTCAACATCGGTGTGGACGGGCAGTACCGGCTCGCGGCCTTCGCGGCCGCCGCGGTCGGCGGCGCGATCGCACTGCCCGGCGCCCTCCAGATCATCCTGCTCATCGTCATCGCGATGCTGGTGGGCGCGCTGTGGTCGGGCATCGCGGGCGTACTGAAGACCTCGCGCGGCGTCAGCGAGGTGATCACCACGATCATGCTGAACGCCATCGCCGCCTCGGTGATCGGCTACTTCCTCCAGGACGGCCGTCTCGCTATCAAGGACGGCAACCTCCTGCACACCAAGTTCCTGCCGGAGTCCAGCCACTTCTTCAGCTTCCCGACCCACCCCAAGCCGGTCTACGGCTTCGTGGTGATCGCGGCGCTGGCCGGGTTCGTCTACTGGTTCGTGCTCAACCGCACCCGCTTCGGTTTCGACCTGCGCGCGGTGGGCGCCTCCGAGCCGGCCGCCGAGGCCAGCGGCGTCAGCGTCAAGCGGATGATCGTCATCTCGATGCTGCTCTCGGGCGCCGCGGCCGGTCTGGTCGGCATGCCCACGCTGCTCGGCGAGTCCTTCAACTACGGCACCGACTTCCCGGCCGGCATCGGCTTCACCGGCATCGCCATCGCGCTGCTGGGCCGCAACCACCCGGTGGGCATGGCCTTCGGCGCCCTGCTGTGGGCGTTCCTCGACCGCACCGGCTCCCGCCTGGAGTTCGAGGGGTACGCGCAGGAGATCGTCGGCGTCATCCAGGGCGTGATCGTGCTGTGCGTGGTCATCGCGTACGAGATCGTGCGCCGCTACGGGCTGCGCGCCCAGCAGCGCAAGGTCGGCGAGGAACTGGCCGCCCAGGCCCGTGCCAACGAGAACGACAAGGCGGAGGCGACCGCGTGAGTACCGAACTCAAGCCCGCGGCCCGGCCCGGCGCCACCGCGTCGGGCGGCGGACGCCGCAAGCTGACCTACCCGGTGATCCTGCTGATCGTCGCCGGGGCGATCGTCGCGGTGTCCGTGCTGCGCGCGGTCACCGGCACCAACGACCTGACCTCCGCCGGACAGTTCAGCGCGGCGCTCGCCGCCGCCACCTCGATCGGCCTGGCCGGTCTCGGCGGCCTGTGGGCCGAGCGGGCCGGCGTGGTCAACATCGGCCTCGAAGGCATGATGATGCTCGGCTCGTTCGCGGCCGGCTGGGTCGGCTGGCAGCACGGCCCGTGGGCCGCCGCGGCCATCGGCATCCTGGGCGGCGCGCTCGGCGGCCTGGTGCACGCGATCGCCACCGTCACCTTCGGCGTCGACCACATCGTCTCCGGTGTCGCCATCAACATCCTGGCGCTGGGCGCCACGCAGTACCTGGCCACGCTCTGGTTCGGGGCCGAGGGCAGCGCCGCGATGCAGGCGGGCGGCAACGACAAGCAGTCGCCGCCGATGGCCGACATGCCGACGTTCAGCATCCCGGGCCTCTCGGACTGGCTGCAGTCGGTCGAGAACCACCACTGGTTCCTCGTCTCCGACGTGGCCGGCATCCTCGGCGGCCTGGTCACCAACGTCTCCTGGCTCACCGTGCTGGCCGTCCTGCTCTTCGTCGGCACCTTCTACCTGCTGTGGCGCTCGTCCTTCGGCCTGCGCCTGCGCTCCTGCGGCGAGGCGCCGGTCTCGGCCGAGTCGCTGGGCGTCAACGTCTACACGTACAAGTACGCGGCGGTGCTGGTCTCCGGCGCGCTGGCCGGCCTCGGCGGCGCGTTCCTCTCGATCAGCACGCACTTCTACCAGGACGGGCAGACCGGCGGCCGCGGCTACATCGGCCTGGCCACGATGATCTTCGGCAACTGGCGGCCCGGTGGCGTCGCGATGGGCGCCGGACTGTTCGGCTTCATGGACGCCATGCAGCTGCGCAGCGGCGGCCCGACCGTACACGCCCTGCTGCTGGGTCTGGCCGCGCTGCTCGCCGTACTGGCGCTGTTCCGCCTGCGCGCCGCCAAGCGCGCGCAGGCGGCGGTCTCCGGCGCCGCGGCGGTGCTCCTCGTGCTCTGGTACTTCGCGACCGACGCGGTGCCGCTGGAGCTGGTCGAGGCCAGCCCGTACATCGCCACGCTGCTGGTGCTGGCCCTGTTCGCGCAACGGCTGCGACCCCCGAAGGCCAACGGCAAGCCGTACCGGCGGGGGCAGGGCACATGACGCACGACGGCCCGATGGACGAGGGCCGGGCGCCGGTCGACTGGGAAGAGCTCCGCGAGGCGGCCCGGGACGCGATGTCCCGGGCGTACGCCCCGTACTCCGGCTACCCGGTCGGCGCGGCGGCCCTGGCCGACGACGGGCGTACGGTCGTCGGCTGCAACGTCGAGAACGCCTCGTACGGACTGGGCCTGTGCGCCGAATGCGGCCTGGTCTCCGCGCTGGCCGCCACCGGCGGCGGCCGGCTGACCGCCTTCACCTGCGTGGACGGCCGGGGTGAGCTGCTGGTCCCGTGCGGCCGTTGCCGCCAGCTGCTGTACGAGCACGGCGGCCCCGACCTCCTGATCGACGGCGGGGACGCGGGCGTACGGCGCCTGAGCGACCTGCTCCCCGACGCGTTCGGCCCCCAGCACCTGGCCCGCTAGCGGATCACCGGCCCGCACCGCACCCCAGCGGTGCGGGCCTCTCGATCTCCGGGCTCTATGCGTGTAGAACTGTGTGCGCCCGCTCGCCGCGTCGTTCCCGGGTACAGGGACGGGCTGAGCCGGCCGTTCCACGGAAAGGAAGCCCAGATGGACGTCATCTCGGTCATCCGCGCGAAGCGCGACAAGCAGGAGCTGACCCCCGAGCAGATCGACTGGGTCATCGACGCCTATACGCGCGGCGAGGTCGCCCACGAGCAGATGTCGGCCCTGGCGATGGCGATCTTCCTCAACGGCATGAACCGTACGGAGATCGCCCGCTGGACCGCCGCCATGATCGCCTCCGGCGAGCGGATGAACTTCTCCACGCTGGCCCGCCCGACCGCGGACAAGCACTCCACCGGCGGCGTCGGCGACAAGATCACGCTGCCGCTCGCGCCTCTCGTCGCCGCCTGCGGCGCCGCCGTACCGCAGCTCTCCGGCCGCGGCCTCGGCCACACCGGCGGCACCCTCGACAAGCTGGAGTCCATCCCCGGCTGGCGCGCGCTGCTGTCCAACGCCGAGATGATGGACGTACTGGACCGCGTCGGCTCCGTCATCTGCGCGGCGGGCGACGGCCTGGCCCCCGCCGACAAGAAGCTCTACGCGCTGCGCGACGTCACCGGCACCGTCGAGGCCATCCCGCTCATCGCGTCCTCGATCATGTCCAAGAAGATCGCCGAGGGCACCGGCTCGCTCGTCCTGGACGTCAAGGTCGGCTCCGGCGCCTTCATGAAGACCATCGAGGACGCCCGCGAACTCGCCACCACCATGGTCGAACTCGGCACCGACCACGGTGTACGGACCTCCGCCCTGCTCACCGACATGTCCACCCCGCTCGGCCTGACCGCCGGCAACGCCCTCGAAGTCCGCGAGTCCGTCGAGGTCCTGGCGGGCGGCGGCCCGGCCGACGTCGTCGAACTCACCCTGGCCCTGGCCCGTGAAATGCTCGACGCGGCGGGACTGAAGGACGCCGATCCGGCCAAGGCCCTCGCCGACGGCTCCGCCATGGACCACTGGCGCCGCATGATCCAGGCCCAGGGCGGCGACCCCGACGCGCCGCTCCCGGTCGCCCGCGAGCAGCACACCGTCAACGCCGCCTCCTCCGGCGTCCTCACCACCCTCGACGCGTACGCCGTGGGCGTCTCCGCCTGGCGCCTGGGCGCGGGCCGCGCCCGCAAGGAGGACCCGGTGCAGGCGGGTGCGGGCATCGAACTCCACGCCAAGCCCGGCGACGAGGTCAAGGAGGGCCAGCCCCTCCTCACCCTCCACACCGACACCCCCGAAAAACTCCCCTACGCCCTCGAAGCCCTCGACGGCGGCGTCCTCATCGCCCCGCCCGGCACGGAGTTCACGCCGCGGCCGGTGGTGCTGGACCGCATCGGCTGATCCGGCCCCCCGCCACGGCCGCCGGGCGTGCCCCTCGGGGGCGCGCCCGGCGCGCGCCGCGCTGCGACCGGTGGTGTGCTGGAAGCACCTGACGAGGAGAGCGGCGATGGCCAAGAAGAAGGACGACTTCGGCAAGGGCGACAAGGTCACCTGGAAGAGCCACGGCAGTGAGGCCGTGGGCAAGGTGGAGAAGAAGATCACCGGGCGTACGGAGGAGGCGGGCCGCACGGTGGACGCCTCGCCGGACGAGCCGCAGTACAAGGTCCGCAGCGAGAAGTCCGGCGGCTCGGCCGTGCACAAGCCCGGCGCCCTGAAGAAGCGGTCCTGAGGCCGTGGCGAAGACGCAGGACGACCGGGACTCCGTCTGGCACGGCTTCGAGGGGGCATGCTCCGTTGAAGGGGTGAGGGAGGAATCGTTCGGGTGAACGGGGGCGGCCGGACGCCCCCGGTCCGGCGGGGCGTGCTGAGGTCGGGGCCTGGCGACTTGAGGGGGCCTCATGGTGGTGTGGGACGAGCTGACCCGGTTCCGGCGGGAGGCGAAGTGGCCCGAGGGCTGCAAGGTGCAGATCGTCGGGGGACTCGTCGTGGTGGAGCCCCCACCGGACGGCGCCCACAACGACACGGTGGATGAGCTCCAGCGCCTGCTGTACACCGTCATTCCCCGCGACTGGGGGATCTACCAGGCCCTGGAGCTGACGCTTGCCGGTGCGCGCGGACTGTTCGTCCCGGACGTGTCGGTCGTCCCCAAGAAACGGTGCGCGGCGGACGTACCCCGGCTCGTCGCCGAAGTCACCTCCTGGAGCGGGGCGCACCACGACCGCGTAGAAAAGCTCCACGCCTACGCTGCCACCGGCGTCCCCCTCTACCTCCTCCTGGACCCCTGGCACTCCGGCAGGCCGACCGCGACCCTGTACGGCGAGCCGGAGGGCGGCTCGTACCGGGTGCTGGAGATGGTGAAGTACGGCGACGAGCTGCGGCTGCCCGCACCGTTCGACGTCACCGTCGACACCTCGCTGTTCCCCGTCGGATGACGAAGGGCCCACCCCACCAGGACAGGTGGCGGGACGGGCCCTTCGGGCTGCGAGGGGCCGCTACGCGGCCTTGCGCAGGTGGGGGACGCGGCGTTCCGCCATCGCCTTGCGCGTCGCGTACAGCGTGATCGACGCGGCGCCCACCATCGCGGCCAGGCCCAGGGCCACGGTGGCCTCCCAGCCGCCCGCGTAGAACGCCGCCGCGCCGAGCGCGCCGCCGATGCTGCTGCCGACGTAGTACGCGCACTGGTACAGCGCGGACGCCTGCGCGCGTGCCGTCTTCGCCGCGCGGCTCACGGAGGACGACGCCACCGCGTGGCCCGCGAAGAAGCCGGCGGTGATCAGGACCAGGCCCAGCAGGACCGCTACGAGCGATGCGGTGAGGGTGAGCAGGAGGCCCGCCGCCGTGGTGCCGACGGCGAGGTAGAGGGCTCCGCGCCGGCCGACGCGGCCGACCAGGCGGCCCGCGGCGGCGGAGGAGACCGTGCCGACGAGGTAGATCAGGAAGATCGAGCCGACGATGCCCTGGGGGAGGTTGAAGGGTTCGTCGACGAGGCGGTAGCCGATGACCGTGTAGACCGCGCCGAAGACCGTCATGAAGAGGGCGCCGATGCCGTACAGGCGGCGCAGCAGCGGGTCGGAGAGGTGGCCGCCGAGGGTGCGGGCCAGCGCGCGCGGTCCGACCTTGCGGGCGGCGAAGTGCCGGGCCTTGGGGACCAGGAGGCGGAAGGTCACGGCGCACACCACGGCCATCACGCCGACCGCGCCCAGCGCCGCGCGCCAGCCCCACGCCTGGGCCACCCAGCCCGTGACGATCCGGCCCGACATGCCGCCGATGCTGTTGCCCGCGACGAACAGGCCGATCGCGGCGACCAGCGCCTTGGCCCGTACCTCCTCGGCCAGGAACGCCATCGCGGAGGCCGGCAGTCCGGCCAGCGCCACGCCCTGGACGGCGCGCAGCGCGACCAGCCAGCCCAGGTCGGGGGCGAACGGGACCAGCATGGCGATCACCGCGGCGACCGACAGGGAGGCGGTCATCATCGTGCGGCGGCCGAAGCGTTCGGACAGCGCGCTCAGCGGGATGACGGCCAGGGCCAGGCCGAAGGTCGCGGCCGACACGGTCCAGCTGGCCTGGTCGGGGGTGACGGCGAGGTCGGCGGAGATCGCGGGGAGCAGCGCCTGTGTCGAGTACAGGAGCGCGAAGGTGGCGACGCCCGCGGCGAACAGCGCGAAGCTCATCCGGCGGTAGCCGGGGCCGCCCGGGTGCAGCTTGGCGGCCTCGGGGTCGGGCGCCGGGTGCGCGTCGGCGGCGGGCGTGGGGGAGGTGACGGGGGACGACTGCGCGGAGGCGTCGGCGCGCGCGGCGGCCGACGCCCCGGTATCAGCGGGAGGCATGATCCGAACGTAAGCCCGCGGCTTTCATGCGTCCAATGCATAGAAACGCCATAATCGATGCTGTGGCACATAACAGCAGCTCAGGCCAGCCTCTGTCGCAAGCCCGCAACAGAAAAGACATGCGGGCAACGGCGGAGCCGGCGGAGACCGCGGACCTCGGGGTGGATTCATGGGCGCTGGCCCTGACACCACGGCTCGCGCAGTTCGCCGCCGTCGCGCGCCACGAGCACGTCACGCGCGCCGCCCACGAGCTGGGCATGCCGCAGTCCACCCTCAGCCGCGCCATCGTCCGTCTGGAGGACGACCTCGGCGTGGCGCTCTTCGCCCGGCACGGCCGGACCCTCTCCCTCACCCCGGCGGGCCGCGCCTTCCTGGCCTCCACCGAGCGCGCGCTGCTGGACGTGGAGCGCGCCACCGAGTCCGTACGGGCCGACACCGACCCCACGGCGGGCAAGGTCGCCTTCGGCTTCCTGCACACGATGGGCTCGGAAACCGTACCGGGCCTGTTGCGCGCCTTCCGCGCCGACCATCCGCGGGTGCGCTTCCAGCTAGTGCAGAACTACGGCGAGGCGATGATCGAGCGGTTGCGCGCCGGCGACCTCGACCTGTGTCTGACCTCGCCCGTACCGGACTACCCGGACCTGGTCGCCCGCCGCCTGGACGAGCAGAAGCTGCGGCTGGTGGTGCCGGACGACCATCCGCTGGCCGCCCGCAAGCGCGTCCGGCTGGCGGAGGCGGCGGGGGAACTGTTCGTCACCCTGGAGCCGGGGTACGGGCTGCGCCGTATCACCGACGCGCTGTGCGCCGAGGCCGGGTTCACGCCCAAGGTCGCGTTCGAGGGGGAAGAGGCGGAGACGCTGCGCGGCCTGGTCGCGGCGGGGCTCGGCGTGGCACTGCTGCCGCCGCCCGCCGTGCCGCGGCCCGGCGTCGCCGAGCTGACGGTCACGGCGCCGCGCGCGGTCCGTGAGATCGGGGTGGCCTGGATGGACGGCCACCCCGACACCCCGCCGGTGGCGGCGTTCAAGAAGTTCCTGCTGGGGCGGCGGGGGCAGCTGATCCCCCGGTGAGGGGACAGGCGCCCGTCACTCCTCGCCCGCGTCCTCGGGATCGCCGTACTGCACGGTCATGAACTCGATGGCGACCGTGCCGCCCGGGTCGAGGACGTAGACGCCGCGGCCGCCCCAGCGGTGGTTGATCTCGCCCTGCCGCCGGTGGAACGGGTCGGCCCAGAAGCGCAGCGACTGCTTCTGGATACGGTCGAAGATCGCGTCGAACTCCTCGTCGGTGACCAGGAACGCGACATGGCTGCCGTTGATCGCGTCCGGCTCCACCGCGCTGTCGAGGAAGTCGATGCCGACGCCGTTGGCGGTCTGCACCTGGGTGAACGGGCCCCAGTCGGTGGGCGCGGGGCCGTCCATGAGGTCGCTGAGGAAGGCGGCGGTGGCCTTCTGGTCGCGGCAGTGGACGATCACGTGGTCGAGCGTGTTCGGCATCGGACCCCCTGCGGTCGGCCGGACTGACGATCGGTGGGGCGGAGTATAGGCAGGGGCGGGCGCCGTGCAAGGGGTGCGGCGCCGGGCGAGGGCCGCCCGCTCGGCGGACGCGGGCGCTCCGGACGCGCGGAGCCCGCGCCCCGGCCCCTCAGTGCTTCAGCGACTCCCCGAAGCCCGAGGCCAGCGGCATCCGCAGGCCCAGCGGCGGCGGTGCCGCCAGCGCGTCCGCCACCGGGCGGGCGTAGCCGTGGGCGAACAGCGAGCCCAGCATGAAGTCGGCGGCCAGGGCCAGCACTTCGGAGCGGTGCTGGTGCAGGGAGTGGCCGTCCGAGTGGACCTCGAAGCGGCAGACATCGCGGTTGATCTTCTTGGCGCGCTCCGCGTAGCGGTAGGACAGCTCGGGGTCGGTGCGCTCGTCGTTCGTCCCGTGGACGAGCAGCACCTGCCGGCCGGCGAGCTGCTTCACCGGTACGGAGTCGCTCTCCTCCGGGCCGAGGTCGGGAATCCACGGGGCCAGCGCCAGTACGGAGTGGACCGCCGGGTGGCCCGCGGCGTGCAGCGCGGCGCGTGCGCCCATGCCCGTACCGGCCAGGCAGACCGGGACGTCGCCGTACCGCCGTACGACTTCCTCCAGCGCCCACGCGGCGTCCGCCGCCGGGTGGGCCGCCGGGCCGTTCCAGCCGCGGCAGCGGTAGTGCACGACATGCGCCACCAGGCCGTCGCGCCGCCCCGCGCGGGCCAGCCGGGCGGCCAGCGGGCGGGTCGCCAGAGTGGACAGGGGGGAGGGGCGCCGGGTGCCGGACGGGCAGCCCTCGGGCAGTAACAGCGCGACGCCGCACACCGCCCGTCCCGCCCCGGCCGCTCCCAGCGGTTTTCCCAGCCGGGCACCGCGCACCGGCAACGCTTGCTGAGCCATGACCGAAACGATGGCAGAAGGCGGCCCACGGGAAACCCCGTGTACGGGTCACCGTTGGATATCGTTCGTGAAGTTCTACGCGCGTAGGGGCTACAGTGCCGAGATGACGAGCGAGACCACCAACCTTCCGACGGGCGACCAGATCCGCCGCGCGCCCAAGGTGCTGCTGCACGACCACCTGGACGGCGGCCTGCGCCCCGCCACCGTCGTCGACCTGGCCCGCGAGACGGGCTACGACGGCCTGCCCGAGACCGACCCCGAAAAGCTCGGCGTCTGGTTCCGCGAGGCAGCCGACTCCGGCTCGCTGGAGCGCTACCTGGAGACCTTCGCGCACACCTGCGCCGTCATGCAGACCCGCGACGCCCTCAAGCGGGTGGCCGCGGAGTGCGCCGAGGACCTCGCGGCCGACGGCGTGGTGTACGCCGAGGTGCGCTACGCGCCCGAGCAGCACCTGGAGAAGGGCCTGAGCCTCGAAGAGGTCGTCGAGGCGGTCAACGAGGGCTTCCGCGAGGGCGAGCGGCGCGCCCGCGCGGCCGGCCACCGCATCCGCGTCGGCGCGCTGCTGACCGCCATGCGGCACGCGGCCCGCGCCCTGGAGATCGCCGAACTGGCCAACCGCTACCGCGACCTGGGCGTCGTCGGCTTCGACATCGCGGGCGCGGAGGCCGGCTTCCCGCCCACCCGCCACCTCGACGCGTTCGAGTACCTCAAGCGGGAGAACAACCACTTCACCATCCACGCGGGCGAGGCGTTCGGCCTGCCGTCGATCTGGCAGGCGCTCCAGTGGTGCGGCGCCGACCGGCTGGGCCACGGCGTGCGCATCACCGACGACATGGAGGTGGCCGAGGACGGCTCGGTGAAGCTGGGCCGGCTGGCCTCGTACGTACGGGACAAGCGCATCCCGCTGGAGATGTGCCCCACCTCCAACCTCCAGACCGGCGCCGCCACCTCGTACGCGGAGCACCCGATCGGCCTGCTGCGCCGTCTGCAGTTCCGTCTGACGGTCAACACCGACAACCGTCTGATGAGCGGCACCAGCATGTCCCGGGAATTCGAGCACCTGGTGGAGACATTTCGATACACGCTCGACGACATGCAGTGGTTCACCGTCAATGCGATGAAGAGCGCGTTCATTCCTTTCGATGAACGGCTGGCGATGATCAACGATGTCATCAAGCCGGGTTACGCGGAACTGCGCTCCGAATGGCTGTTCCAGCACGTGGACACCGTACCCGCGGTGATCAGCGAATATCGCTCCGAGTAACCGGGGCGACTGCGGCTGCGAAATGTGACTGGTGTGTCAAGCGCCGGTCGCATTTCCGCTCCGCCGGGTGTTTGCGGCGTGTCGGTGGCCTGGCTAGATTCCGGTGCCGGTCAAACTCCCATCACAAGGATGTATTTCCATGAAGCAGGGAACCATCAAGACGCTCGGTGCCGCGGCCGTCGGTGTCGCCTTCGCCGCCACCGCGGCCGGGACCGCTTCCGCCGCCACGCCGGCCGGGACGGTCCCGGCGGCCGATGTCGCCGGCGCGCTCCAGGCCGTGCAGAACCTGCCGGTCGAGAAGACCGCCAAGGGCATCACCGACAAGGGCTCCGACCACAGCCTGAAGGCCAACAACAAGGGCAACCTGCTCGGCGGCCTGCCTGCGGGCGGTGTGACCAAGGCCCTGCCGGCCCTCGGCTGAGGCCCGCCGGACGCGGCGGTCCGTCCCGGAGCGGGAGTGGCCGTGCCCCGGCCCGTACGACACGTACGGGCCGGGGCACGGCCATGTGTGCGCTCCCGTGGCGCCCGGTCACCAGGCGGTGCGGCTCGCGTTCTTCTCCGAGGGGATGAACAGCCACAGGCCCAGGTAGAGCAGGAACTGCGGGCCGGGCAGCAGACACGAGAGAAGGAAGATCACTCGCATCGTCGCGGGCGTGGTGCCGAAGCGCTGCGCCAGGCCCGCGCACACTCCGGCGATCATCCTGTTGTTGCGGGGGCGGACCAGTGCGGCGGCCATGGTTCTCCACTCCTTCTCGACTGCGGTTCGGAGCCGTTCGCCCCGATGTCTCAAAGGTAGGTCCGGGAACCCGACAGGGCGTCGGCCTGCGGTGCGATACCGACCCTGGTCATGGTGGGGGCCGGGCGGGCGGGGGGATCATCCTTGCGGCGTAGCCGGGACCGGAACCCTGGTACGACCAGCAGGTGCGCGAGTGCTACCCCGGCGGTGTTGAGCAGCACCATGTCCACGTCCGGCACCCGGCCGGGCACCCCGGCCTGGAACAGTTCGATGCTCAGCGAGACCATCGCGCCGGTGAAGACCGTACGGGCCAGCGAGCCCAGCGGAGAAACGTTCAGGCGCCCGGCCGCCATCGGCAGCAGGATGCCCAGCGGCGCCAGCAGCAGCACCGCGCCCCCGAGGTTCTGCACGGCCTCCCACGGGCCGTGCGCCAGCTCGGCACGGATCGTCGCCAGCGGCCGGAAGTTCGCGGCGGGCACCCAGGGGACCGTACGGGGGCGCAGCGTCAGCCAGCCGACGATCAGCAGATGCGCCACCAGGAGGACGGCTCCCGCGGCGCGCATACGGAGGGCGGCGGAACCGCCGCGGCCATGACCCTGCACACAGGCCAGGACGCGCCTACCGGCGGCCGTGGTTCCGTAAGGACCGGTGACCCTGCCCGCCGCCCTCAAGGAGCCCTCAGTTCCCCGGTGCGGGGCTGCCCCACGCGGTGCCCGGCACGCTCTCCGGGTGCGTACGCACCTCTGCCGAGCAGGCGTAACGCTGCGGGTCGCCGTCGCCGGGACCGCCCAGCACCGCGGCGTGCGTGCGGCCCAGGGCGCCGCTCTCACCGAATGTGCACGCGAGCTGGGCGAGCGCGAAGGACGGCAGGTCCTCCGGCCGCACGCTCAGCCGCAGCGCCTCCTGCGGATCGCCCGCGCGCGGCCCGTTCACCTCCAGGTCTTCGGGCACCGCCGTACTGAACCCGGCCTCCTCCTCGACGGCCCCCGGCTGCTCCTGGAGCTCGTCCAGCAGGGCACGGGCCACCTGGAGGCGGTCGGCCGGCCGCTGCTTCGGATACGTCACGGTCCGCTCCACCGGCGCCAGCGTCGAGCTGCACACCAGATAGACGGTGACCGGGGAACTGTCCGGCTGGGCCGGGGCCACCGAGCCCGCAGGAACCTTGCAGCTGACGCGGGAGGGCGCGGCACCGGCGTCGACCGGTACGGACGTACCGCGGATGCCGCAGCTCGCGAGGGCCGGCACGAGGGCGGCCAGGGCGACGGCGGCCAGCGCGGCGGCCCGGGGGCGGGACCCGGGCCGGCGGCCGGACGGGGTGCGGGTGCTCCGGAGAAGCCAGGTCATCGGCGGTCACCGCCTTCCTTGCGGCGGGGGCCTGAGTCGGGGCCGGAGTCCGGGCCGGTGTCGGATGCGGAGCCGGGGTCGGGCGCGGAGCCGGAGCCCGTACCCGGGTCCGCGTCTTCCGCACGCTCCGATACGGCGGTCCCGTCCGACGCCTCCGGGGCCTTCGACGTCGGCGCCTTCGGCGTCTCCGACGCCTCCTGCGCGGACCCCTGTCCGTCCTCCTGCCCCTCCTCCGTCGCCCCTCCGGTCCCCATCGGCAGCCGCAGCGTGAAGACCGCGCCGCCCTCCGGCGAGTTCGCGGCGGTGATCTCGCCGCCGTGGATGTGCGCGTTCTCCAGGGCGATCGACAGGCCCAGGCCGCTGCCCTCCGACCGCGGCCGGGACGCGCTCGCCTTGTAGAAGCGGTCGAAGACGTGCGGCAGGACCTCCTGCGGGATGCCGGGGCCGTGGTCGCGTACCCGGATCAGCAGGTCCTCGCCGTCCGGTGTGGTCTCCGTCCGTACGGACACCCGGACCGGCGAGCCGCCGTGCTTGAGCGCGTTGCCGATGAGGTTGGCGAGGATGACGTCCAGGCGGCGCGGGTCCAGGCGGGCCACGATGCCGCGCTCGGCGTCCAGCTCGACCGCGTCCAGCCAGGCCCGCGCGTCGATGCACGCGGTCACCTGGTCCGCCACGTCCACGTCGTCCTGCACCAGCCGTGCCGTCCCCGCGTCGAAGCGGGTGACCTCCATCAGGTTCTCCACCAGGTCGTTCAGCCGCCGGGTCTCGCTGACCACCAGCTTCACCGCGGGCGCGATCATCGGGTCGAGGGAGTCCTCCTCTTCCTCCAGCACCTCGGTGACCGCGGTGATCGCCGTCAGCGGCGTGCGCAGCTCGTGCGACATGTCGGCGACGAAGCGGCGGGACGCCGCCTCCCGCCCGCTCAGCTCGGCCACCCGCTGCTCCAGCCGCTCGGCGGTGCGGTTGAAGGTGCGGGAGAGGTCGGCGAGCTCGTCGGTGCCGGTCACCCGCAGCCGGGTGTCCAGCCGTCCCTCGCCCAGCTGCCGGGCCGCGTGGCCCAGGCGCTGCACCGGCCGCAGCACGGTGGTCGCGGCGGCCTGCGCCAGCAGCGCCGAGCCGACCAGGGCGAGCGCGGTGGCGATGCCCAGCGACCAGGCCAGCGAGTTCAGGTCCTGGCGCTCGGTGGCCAGCGACTTGAGCATGTAGCCGGTCGGGCCGCCGCCGTTCATCCGGGCACCGGCGACCAGGTACGGGGTGTCGTGCAGCTCCTTGCGCTGCCAGTACATGTGGTACGGCACCCGGTTGCCGTCGTCGAGCGCGCGCTTCTCGTTGACCGCGGTCTGGAGCGACTGCGGCACCGTCTTGAGCGTGAAGAGGTCCTTGTCGGTGGTCGCGACGCACTGCCGGCCGTCAGCGCCGCGCGTGACGAGCAGTACGGCGTAGTTCTGCGGCCCGCCCGCCATCTGCCGTGCGGCGTCCTGAAGCTCCGCGCAGCGCGGGCGCAGCGGCAGCGAGCGGGTGCTGTCCTCCAGCGACTTGCGGAAGTCGTTGAGCGCGGAGTTCTGGGTGCGGTCCAGCACCGTGTTGCGGTTGAGCCAGTACGCGATGCCGGAGGCGGAGACCGCCGCGGTCAGCGCGACCAGCGCGAAGACGAAGACCAGCCGCAGCCGCAGACTGGTCCAGCGCAGCAGGCCGAGCGCCCGCACGCACCGTACGAGCAGCGAGGAGCGCTCCGGCCCGGACGTGCCCTCGTCGGCCGTGCCGTCGGCGGTCCGCTCCGTGTCGTCCGCCGTACGGCCGCCCGCGCGCCCGTCCGTACGTCCGGCACCCGTGCCGTCGGTGCCCGTACGGCCCCCCACGTCCCTGTCCTTCCTGTCCCTGCCCGGCCGGGCCGTGTCCCGCGGGCCGTCCGTACGGTCCGGGTCCGGACCGGTCGAGCGTTCGGTCACTGCGGGGTGTCCAGCCGGTAGCCGACACCGCGGACCGTACGGATCAAGGTCGGCGAGGACGGTACGTCCTCCACCTTCGCGCGCAGGCGCTGCACGCACGCGTCCACCAGCCGCGAGTCACCGAGGTAGTCGTGCTCCCACACCAGGCGCAGCAGCTGCTGCCGGGACAGCGCCTGGCCGGGGCGCCGGCTCAGCTCCAGCAGCAACCGCAGCTCGGTGGGTGTCAGTTGCAGATCCTCGCCGTTCTTGGTGACCGTCATCGCCGAGCGGTCGATGACCAGCGAGCCGAACGTCGCCGCGTCGTTGGACTCGCGCTCCCCGCGCCGCAGCACGGCCCGGATACGGGCGTCCAGCACCCGGCCCTGCACCGGCTTGACCACGTAGTCGTCCGCGCCCGACTCCAGCCCGACCACCACGTCGATGTCGTCGTTGCGCGCGGTCAGCAGGATGATGGGCAGCTGGTCCGTCCGCCTGATCCGCCGGCACACCTCGAAACCGTCGATGCCCGGCAGCATCACATCCAGCACGATCAGGTCCGGGCGCTGCTCGCGCAGCAGCTTCAGGCCGTCCTCGCCCGTCGCCGCGGTCACCACACGGTGACCCTGGCGGGACAGCGAGAGTTCGAGGGCCGTGCGGATGGCGTCGTCGTCCTCGATCAGCAACAGGAAAGGCACGTCGGCCATTCTGGCCCATGGGGGACCAGGACTTCGACCTGCGCGGTCCTGGCGCGGTGCCCGCACCCCCGGCCCGCCCCTGTGACAGGGCTGTGACAGACGGCGGACAGCGTCATGAAACTGCTCCGGCAGGCTTTTTCCCATCACGAACCGAAGCAAGCAGGGTCTACCGAACGGGGGCGCGCGATGAACACACTGCACAGCACCACGACCAGCGCAGTCATCACGCGTCTGCACGACATCGGCCGGACCACCGAGAAGTCCGGTGCCGTGGGCGGGCGGGGGTGCGCTCGCGGCACCGGGCGTCATCGCATTCCTTACATGGTCGCGATCGACGCGATGACGCAGCGCGACGGGGGGCGCGGAACCGACGGGGGAGACACCGGTTCCGCCGGGGGGACGGCGTACAGGGAAGGCACGGGGGAACGGCGCTCCGCGTCGCAGGCGGAGGAAACGGGGGACGCCGCCGCGGCGTTCACCGCCTACGTCCAGGAACGCCGCGCTTCCCTGTACGCCACCGCCTACCACCTGACCGGTGACCGCTTCGAGGCCGAGGACCTGCTGCAGAGCGCGCTGTTCTCGACCTACCGGGCGTGGGACCGGATCAGCGACAAGGCGGCGCTGGGGGGCTATCTGCGCCGCACGATGACCAATCTGCACATCAGCGCCTGGCGCCGCCGCAAGCTGAACGAGTACCCGACCGAGGAGCTGCCGGAGACGGCCGGTGACACGGATGCGATGCGCGGCACGGAGCTGCGCGCGGTGCTGTGGCAGGCGCTGGCCCGGCTGCCGGAGACGCAGCGCACGATGCTGGTGCTGCGCTACTACGAGGGCCGCACGGACCCGGAGATCGCGGACATCCTCGACATCAGTGTCGGCACGGTCAAGTCCAGCATCTGGCGCTCGCTGCGCCGGCTGCGCGAGGACGAGGCGCTCAGCCTCGGCCGTGACGAGCAGGAGTCCTTCGGCGAGCTGGTGGCCTGAGGGCGGGGAAGGGACGACGGGGGAGCGAGGAAGAGAGGGACCCGAGGGGGGATACGGGGGAAATCGGGGGATACGGGGGAGATGAGGAGCGGGTTCGGCCGGCCGGGGGGTACGGCGCGAATCCGCTCCTTCGCCGTTCACGGGGCCCGCGGTGTGCGGGCCCCGCGCTCCGTTCAGGCGCAGACTTCCGCGGTTTCCGCGACGGTGTGACCGGCCGCTGTGTCCGCGGTCCGCGCGGCCGCTATCCGCGCCAGCGCCTCCGGCTTGGCACACGGGTGGGCGCCCAGCGCGGTGTGCCGGGCGACGATGCCGCGTTCGGCGCGCAGCAGCCGCAGTCCGCGGCGCAGCAGGACCAGTACCGGCTTGCGGCCCTCGCGCAGGTCGCGGACCAGCCGCCGCCGGAAGGTCGTGGTGGGGCGGCCGCGCAGGCACAGCGCGTCGGCCAGCAGCCCGGCCGCGCGGCAGCGCTCCGCGATGTCCGCGGCGAAGACGCCCTCCGCGATGAACAAGGGCGCGTCCCCACGGTCCAGAACCGTTTCCCCGGTCCGCGCGCTGGCGGCGATGTCGTACACCGGTACGGCCGTACGCCCCGTACGGCACAGTTCCTCGATCGCGGCGACGGCGTCGTCCGCGTTCCACGAGAGCGGCGAGTCCCAGTCGGTGCCGCCGCCGTCGGGCAGCGCCGGCAGCGTCGGGTCCGCGTGCTCCTTGTAGAAGTCGTCGAGGTTGAGCACGGGCAGGCCGGTACGGGCGGCGAGGGACGACTTGCCGGAACCGGAGGGGCCGGTCAGCAGGACGACGCGGGCGGCGGGCGGCCGGGGCGAGGAGTGGGAGCTCACGGGGAGCCATTGTCGCGCATTGGGCCGTGAGGGTTACCCCGCGCGGCTGCGCTGGAACGTGCCCGCACCACTCAACTACGCTACGGAATCATTCGATTACGCACATATCGTTACTTCGTTCACGCACAGGCAGGTGGCACATGGCCTCACACGCACGTCCCCGGCGCCGGCGCCGCGTACCGCGTTCCGCCCTGCGCGTCGGGCTGGCGCTCTCGGTGGCCGGCACCGCCCTCGCGGCGGCCGGTGCGGCGCCGGCGGGCGCGGCGGCGCCCGGGCACGGCGACAAGGTCGCGCGGACCCGCCAGGCGGTGACGGGAGCGCTGCTGCACTCCTTGGCGGGCGGCGTCGGCCCGGTCAAGAAGCTCAAGCTGGACCCGCTGTCCGGGACCCCGGCGGACCCGCTGAACAACAAGATCGGCACCCAGATCGCCGACTTCAAGCCGCTGACCACGGGCCTGGTCACGGACCCGATCGCGGGCGGCGGCGCGCTGGAGGACCTGCCGCTGGCGGACAAGGCCGTGGGCCTGCTGCCCGGCTGAGGACGCCGGACACGGCGCGGAACGCGGTCCGCCCGCCCCCACGGACGGATGGGGACGGGCGGAAGCGTTTCGGCGCGGGGCCTGGGGGCCGGAGGGTCAGACGCCCATCGGGTGCCAGACGGTCTTGGTCTCCAGGAAGGTCAGCATCCGCTCCGTACCGGGGTCGGCGGCCCAGTCCGTGGCGCGCGGGCGCAGGACCCGCTTGAGGTTGTCGGCCGCGGCCGTCTCCAGCGCCTTGACCAGCTCCGCGTCGGCCGCGGCGCCCGCCAGGTCGATCGCGTTGACGTCCTGGTGCGCGGCCAGCGGCCCGCCCAGCTCGTTGACGCGGCCCGACAGGATGTTGACCACGCCGCCCGGCAGGTCGGAGGTGGCCAGCACCTCGCCCAGCGACAGCGCGGGCAGCGGCGACTTCTCGCTGGTGACGACCACGACCGTGTTGCCCGTGACGATCGCCGGGGCGATCACCGAGACCAGCCCGAGGAACGACGACTCCTGCGGCGCCAGCACGGCGACCACACCGGTCGGCTCCGGCGACGACAGGTTGAAGTACGGCCCGGCCACCGGGTTCGCGGCGCCCGCGATCTGGGCGACCTTGTCGGACCAGCCCGCGTACCAGACCCAGCGGTCGATCGCCGCGTCCACCTGCGCCGCCGCCTTGGCCTTCGACAGGCCCTCGGCGTCGGCGACCTCCGCGGCGAACTGCTCGCGGCGGCCCTCCAGCATCTCCGCGACGCGGTAGAGGATCTGGCCGCGGTTGTAGGCCGTGGCGCCGGACCAGCCGCCGAACGCCTTGCGGGCCGCGACCACGGCGTCCCGGGCGTCCTTGCGGGACGACAGGGGCGCGTTGGCGAGCCAGTTGCCCTTGGAGTCCGTCACCTCGTACACCCGCCCGCTCTCGGACCGGGGGAACGTGCCCCCGACGTACAGCTTGTAGGTCTTGAGAACGCTCAAGCGATCAGACATCGAGGTACGCCTCCAGACCGTGCCGGCCGCCCTCGCGGCCGAAGCCCGACTCCTTGTAGCCGCCGAACGGCGAGGCCGGGTCGAACTTGTTGAACGTGTTGGACCAGACGATGCCCGCCCGGAGCTTGTTCGCCATCCACAGGATGCGCGAGCCCTTCTCCGTCCAGACGCCCGCCGACAGCCCGTAGGGGGTGTTGTTGGCCTTGGCCACCGCCTCTTCCGGCGTACGGAAGGTCAGCACCGACAGCACCGGCCCGAAGATCTCCTCCTGGGCGATGCGGTGGGCCTGGGTGACGCCGGTGAACAGCGTCGGCGCGAACCAGTAGCCCGAATCGGGCAGTTCGCAGGCCGGGGCCCAGCGCTCGGCGCCCTCGGACTCCCCCGCGTCGGCCAGCGCCTTGATGCGGGCCAGCTGCTCGGCGGAGTTGATCGCGCCGATGTCGGTGTTCTTGTCCAGCGGGTCGCCGACGCGCAGCGTGCTCATCCGGCGCTTGAGCGCCGCCAGCAGCTCGTCCTGCACGGACTCCTGCACCAGCAGGCGCGAGCCCGCGCAGCACACATGGCCCTGGTTGAAGAAGATGCCGTTGACGATGCCCTCGACGGCCTGGTCGATCGGCGCGTCGTCGAAGACGATGTTCGCGGCCTTGCCGCCCAGCTCCAGGGTGAGCTTCTTGTCCGTACCGGCGACGGTACGGGCGATGGCCTTGCCGACCTCGGTGGAGCCGGTGAACGCCACCTTGTTCACGTCCGGGTGCGCGACCAGTTCGGCGCCGGTCGAGCCGTCACCGGTGAGGATGTTGACGACACCCTTCGGCAGGCCCGCCTGGCGGCAGATGTCCGCGAAGAACAGCGCGGACAGCGGGGTGGTCTCGGCGGGCTTGAGGACGACGGTGTTGCCGCAGGCCAGCGCCGGGGCGATCTTCCACGCCAGCATCAGCAGCGGGAAGTTCCACGGGATGACCTGGCCCGCCACGCCCAGCGGCTTCGGGTCGGCGCCGTAGCCCGCGTGGCCGAGCTTGTCGGCCCAGCCCGCGTAGTAGAAGAAGTGCGCGGCGACCAGCGGCAGGTCCGAGTCGCGGGACTCGCGGATCGGCTTGCCGTTGTCCAGCGACTCCAGGACCGCCAGCTCGCGCGAGCGCTCCTGGATGAGGCGGGCGATACGGAAGAGGTACTTGGCGCGCTCGGCGCCGGGCAGCGCCGACCACTTCTCGAACGCCTTGCGGGCGGCCTTGACGGCGCGGTCCACGTCCTCGGCGGACGCCTGGGCGACCTCGGAGAGGACCTCCTCGTTCGCGGGCGAGACGGTCTTGAAGACCTTGCCGCCGGCCGCGTCGGCGAACTCGCCGTCGATGAACAGGCCGTAGGACGGCGCGATGTCGACGACGGCGCGCGACTCGGGCGCCGGTGCGTATTCAAAGCTCATCGGTTCAGTCCACCGTGACGTAGTCGGGGCCGGAGTAGCGGCCGGTGCCCAGCTTCTGGCGCTGCATCAGCAGGTCGTTGAGCAGGCTGGAGGCGCCGAAGCGGAACCAGTCGGCGGTCAGCCACTCCTCGCCCAGCGTCTCGTTGACCATGACCAGGTACTTCATGGCGTCCTTGGTCGTACGGATGCCGCCGGCCGGCTTCACACCGACCTGTACCCCGGTCGCGGCGTGGAAGTCGCGGACGGCCTCCAGCATCAGCAGGGTCACCGGCGGGGTGGCGTTGACCGCGACCTTGCCGGTCGAGGTCTTGATGAAGTCGGCGCCCGCCAGCATCGCGAGCCAGGAGACCCGGCGCACGTTGTCGTACGTCTGGAGCTCGCCGGTCTCGAAGATGACCTTCAGGTGGGCGTACGAGCCGTCCTCGCGGCGGCACGCCTCCTTGACCTGCTTGATCTCCTCGAAGACGGACAGGTACCGGCCGGACAGGAAGGCGCCCCGGTCGATCACCATGTCGATCTCGTCGGCGCCGGCCGCGACCGCGTCCCGGGTGTCGGCCAGCTTCACGGGCAGCGCGGCCCGCCCCGCCGGGAAGGCGGTGGCGACGGAGGCGACGTGGATGCCGGAACCGGCCAGCGCTTCCTTGGCCGTCGCCACCATGTCCGGGTAGACGCAGATCGCGGCGACCTTGGGGGTGCCGCGGTCGGTGGGATCGGGGTTGATCCCCTTGGCGCACAGGGCCCGGACCTTGCCCGGGGTGTCCGCTCCTTCGAGCGTCGTCAGGTCGATCATCGAGATGGCGAGATCGATGGCGTACGCCTTCGCCGTGGTCTTGATCGAGCGGGTGCCGAGGGTCGCGGCGCGGGCCTGGAGGCCGACCGCGTCGACGCCCGGGAGGCCGTGCAGGAAGCGGCGCAGCGCACCGTCGGAAGCGGTCACGTCCGCCATCGACGCCAGACGCCCCGCGGCTTCCTTGCCGTATGCGGGAACAGTGGTGGGCATGGTCACGAGGGGAGCATATCTACGCGCGTAGCTGCATGTCACCCCCTCCGCGGGGCGGGGTTGGTGCGGCGGTGGGGAGAATTCCGTTTTTTGCGGCGCGGTCGGGCGATACCGGACAGTTGGCCTTCCGCGGTACGGCCGTTACGCACCGGGCATCGGGCGGTCACGGCCCGTCCGTACGTTACGTCCCACCGCTACCGCCGGACCCTCGCGGCCCCACCCGTCCGGGAGGCGGCATGCGATGTCTTCGTCGATCCAGTCCGGCACGACCAGTCAGTGATGGGATTCCCGCATGTCTGCATTAGTTCCGCGCCACCGTACGATCCTGCGCACCGCGGCGGCCTGCGCCGCCGTGACCGCCGCCGTCCTCGGGCCGGTGAGCGGCGCGTTCGCCGCCGCTCCGGCCAAGAGCGCGGCGGCCTCCGCATACACCCAGGTCCGCGGGGAGGCGGACGGTGGCGGCACCTACGTCCGTACGGTGAAGGTGGCGGACGGTAGCTCCGTCGTCAAGATCTATCGAATGGGCCCCGGCCACTACCGCGCGGACGGCTTCTTCGACGACGGCCAGTCGTTCGGCTCCATCGAGGCGACCCCCGCCGAGCCCTACGATGCCGGCAACCTCAACGGAATGATCATCACGCTCTCCTCGAAGGGCGAGGTGGCCTCCTGGTTCGCGAAGGCCCGCCCGACCGGCCCGCACAACGAAACGCTCGCCGACGGGAAGACCGTCGTCCAGGTGACCGAACTCGGTGACCAGCATTACCGGGCGGTCCTGGTCGACAAGGACGGGCGCACGCTCGGCACCATGGAGGTCGACGGCGAGGCGAAGTTCCGCGCGGCGACCAAGGTCGGCTCCCTGTGGGCCGTACTGGAGACCGACGGCGGCGTGACCTCGTACGTCGCGCGCTGAGTCGGGCGGTACGCCGAAAGTGGGCGTTTCGTAGCGTAATTCGAGCGGTCCGCCGGTTTCCGGCGGGCCGCTTCGCGCGCGTGCGGGCGCGTCTGTAACAGGTGCGCCGGGGAGTGATGGATTTCTGTGGGGTGGCCGTTACACAACCACGGACGGCCTGTCACAGCCGTCACCTACCTTTTTCCATGCCGCACCGCACCGCAGCACCTTCCGGCCCCACCTGTAGAGGACGGCGGATGTGGTCTCGTCGCCGAACGACCGACCCTCCAACGGGAGTTACCCATGACCGTACTGACCGCCCGCCGCGCCCTGCGCACCGCCGTCGCGTCCGCAGCGCTGGGGGCCGCCGTGCTCGGCCCGGTCTCCGGCGCGTTCGCCGCCTCGCCCGTGACCGCCGGGGCCGCCGCCGCGAAGCCCGCCTCCGACGGCGCCGGCCGGTACGCGGGACAGCCGGTCTCCATCGGCAGGGGCATGGTGGCCGTGCTGCGCAACGTGCCCTCGGCGGGCGGCCCCGAGGCGTGGATCCGTTACGTCGGCCCGCAGTGGAAGCCCGGTGACTGGTACATGCTCCGGGTGCTCGACGTCCTCGACCGCAGCCACACCTCCGCGCAGGTCAAGGGCCTGTCCCTGCGCCTGACCGGCGTCTCGGGCACATCGCCGAAGCTGCACGTCAGCGGCGGCGGCAGCGGCACGCGGACCTTCGCGCTGCCGAAGTCCGGCGGCAAGGGGACCAGCGGCAAGGGGTCCGGCGGGCACGGCGCCGTGCAGACCGCCCGCACGTCCGGCGGCACCGCCTCCGACGCCCGCAGGAGCTGCTCCATCACCCGCCGGGTGGCCATCGGCGGCGGCACCCTCGCCGCCATGACCAACAGCTCCAAGGGGCCCAGGGTGACGTTCGAGGACGGTCCGGGCAACGCGGTGCCGGGCGCCTTCCTCGACCGTACGCACCCGACCCTGGCCCGCTACGGCGCGAAGATCGTCAGCCCGTACAGCGCCCGCCCCACGTTCCGCTTCAAGATGCAGGGCGGCAGCTACCCGCCCGGTTACGCCAACTTCCCCACGCTGCCCAAGGGCTGCGTGCCGGCCGCGAAGCCCGGCAAGGGCAGTGCCCCCGGTGGCACGCACGCCGTCAAGGCCACCGAGAGCAAGCGCCCGGCCCCCACCGGCTCGCAGGCCGCCCCGACCGGCACCCAGACCAAGACGCTGCCCAAGGGCGCTGTGGCCGCCGGTTACGACGCTCCGGAGGCGCCGGACACCACCCCGCTGTTCGCGGCGGGCGGCGCGTTCGCCGCGGCCGGTGCCGCGGGCGTCGTCTTCGCGGTGCGCCGCCGCCGGCAGTCCGAGGGCTCGTGGTGCTGAGCGGGCGCCCCGCGGGGCGCCGGGCGGACCGCCTGCTGACGGCGGCCTGCGTGCTCCTCCTGGCGCTCGGCGGCGTACTCCTCGCCCGCGGCGCCCTGGGCGGCGGCGCCCCCTCCGTGGCGCCTGCCGTCCACGTCGCGAACACCAGCGCCCCCACCGCGGGCCCGCGCACCCCGGCTCCGGCCGCGCTGCCCGCCGCCCGGCCCGTACGCGTCCGCATCCCGGCCGCGGGCGTGAACACCGGCCCGGTCCTGGACCTGGGCCTGGCCCCGGACGGCACGGTCGAGGTGCCGTCCGTGCGCCAGGCCGGCCGCATCGGCTGGTACGACCGGGGCGTCACCCCCGGCGAGACCGGCCCCGCCGTCCTCATAGGCCACTACGACACCGTCGAAGGACCGGCCGTATTGAAGGACGTGGGCCGCATCCGCGTCGGCGACCGGATCTACGTCGACCGCGCGGACGGCCGTACCGCGGTCTTCGCCGTCCGCGCGCTCCAGCAGGTGGACAAGAAGGACTTCCCCACCCAGCGGGTCTACGGCGACACCGACCGGCCCGAGCTGCGCGTGGTGACCTGCGGCGGCGCCCTGGTCGGCGGCCACCGGCCGGACAACATCGTGGTCTACGCCGAACTGGTGGCGGCCTGAGACGCACCCGGGGAGCGGAGCGTACGAATGATGCCGTAACGCAATGTCCGGCATCCGGACGCTCAGGCACAATCGGCAGCATGACGAGCCCGGAACAGTCCTCCCCGCAGCAGCACGCGGACCGCAGCTACCGCTCGCCCGCCGGTCTCGCCGGCGGCGTGCTGCTGCTCGCGCTCGCCGCCTGGCTGGGCGGCGACGCGCTGGTGCGCGGCGCGGCGCACACCAAGCTGCTGGCGGTGGCCGGGCTGCTGTTCGCGGTGCCGCTGGTGGCCGCCTTCACGCTGCGCCCGCTGGTGCGCGCGGGCGCGGACCGGCTGGTGGTGCGCAACCCGTTCCGTACGGTCACGCTGCCCTGGGCGGCGGTCGAGGACCTGCGGGCGTCGTTCTCCAGCGAGGTCTTCACGACGGACGGCTCGAAGTACCAGCTCTGGTCGATCCCCGTGTCGCTGCGGCAGCGCAAGAAGGCCAACCGGCAGGCGGCGCGCGCTGCCGGACGCCCGGACCACCACGACCCGCACCTGGGCCAGGCCCCGGCCGCGCCCCCGCCGCGCGCCACCGCCGACCGGGCCCTCGACGAGCTGCGGGAGCTGCGCGAGCGTGGCGCCAAGCGGGAGAGCGCGCAGGGCACGCCGGTGGTGAAGTGGGCCTACGAGGTGATCGTGCCGTGCGTGGTGGGCGCGCTGGCACTGGTGGTGCTCATCGCGCTCTGAAGGTCATAGCGCGCCCCGGTACGTCAGCAGCATGTACGCGCCGAAGTAGGCCGATGCCAGGGCGGCGACCGACAAGCACAGCAGGGCGGTCCGGCGGCGGGCGCGGGCGAGGGCCAGAGCCAGGGGGAGCAGGAGCGGGAAGCCGGGCAGCAGGAAGCGGGCCCGGGGGAAATAGACGCCGCCGCTGCCCAGGACGACCACCAGGAGCACGCCGCTGAAGACCAGGAGCGGCAGCGACCGGTGGCCGGACAGGCACAGCAGGAACAGCACCACCGACATGATCAGCACCAGCGACACCACCACCAGGTAGAGCTGTGGGTGCGACTGGTGGACGAGGGTGGCCCGCAGCGCGCGCAGCGTCTCCTTGCCGCCGTCCCACTCGTTGCGCCACTGCCGCTGGACCGCGAAGTAGCCGTCCGCGCGCCCCAGCCGTACGCCCACCCACCCGACGTAAGCGAGCCAGCCGAGCGGCGCCAGCACCGCGCCGAGGACGATCCGGCGAATCCGGTTGCGGTCCGGGTCCGAGGGCATGGGCGCGGGGCCGGCACGGCGCAGGTGCCACAGGGCCGCGACGGCGCCGGCGCAGACCGCCGCGACGAGCGCCACGCCGGTGGGCCGGGTGAGCCCGGCGAGCAGGCAGAGCGCTCCGGCCGTGACCCAGCGGTCGGTCAGCACGGCGTACAGCGACCACGCCACCAGCGCGGTGAACAAGGACTCCGTATAGCCCATCCACTGGACGGCGGCGACCGGCGTGGCACCCCACAGGACGGCCAGTACGGTGCCCGCCCGGCGTCCGTGCAGGTGCTCGCCCACCGCGTAGATCCCCCACGCGGCGAGCAGCGAGCAGCCGACCGCGACGAGCAGCCCGATGGTCGCGCGGGAGCCCGGCGTCACGCCCGCGACGGCCTTGACGACCACCGGGTAGAGCGGGAAGAAGGCGAGGTTGCACGCGTCGAACCGGCTCGGGTCGAGGGAGGCCGCGTAACCGTGGTCGGCGATCCCCGTGTACCAGCGCGAATCCCACCGGTTGGCCAGCAGCGGCCACAGCCCGTGGTGCTGGAGGTGCGCCCACTTCATCAGCACGCAGGTGCCCAGCAGGCGTACCGCGAGGTAGCCGAGCAGCGCGGGCCCGGCACGGTGCAGCAGCCCGCGCAGCGTGCGTCCGGGGGAGGGGCGGGGAGCGGGGGCCGTTGCCGGGGCGGTGGGGGCGGCCGTGCCGGTCGCGGTCGGGAACACTGCGGCAACTCCTGGAAGGGCTGGGCAGGTTGTCGGACCAGACCAGCGTGTCCCGGAGTGCGGGCGGTGGCGGGGGCGCGCTGCGGCAGGTGCAGTACGACTGTCACCCGTACGGGAAAGCGGAGCGGGCCCCGGAACCTCTCGGTCCCGGGGCCCGCCACACGTACGCGGTCGGGTCAGATGCCCGCCGCTGCCGACAGATCGGCCTTGATGGCGGCGAGTACCTCGTCGGCCTTGGCGCGGGCCGCGGCCAGCCCCTGCGCGTCGGCGACCGGCACCACGACCTCCAGGTAGCACTTCAGCTTGGGCTCGGTACCGCTGGGCCGGACCACCACCCGGCCGCCCTCGACGCCGTCCTGCTCCGCGCCCGCGAGGTAGTAGCGCAGGCCGTCGGTGGGCGGCAGCGTGTCCGTCCCCTGGGAGAGGTCGTCGGAGGACGACACGGCCAGGCCCGCCAGCGCGGCCGGCGGCTGCTCGCGCAGCCGGCGCATGGCGTCGGCGATCAGCGACAGGTCCTCGACGCGGACGGAGAGCTGGTCGGTGGCGTGCAGGCCGAATTCCAGCGCCAGGTCGTCCAGCAGGTCACCGAGCGTACGGCCGGACTGCTTCAGCTCGGCGGCCAGCTCGGTGATCAGCAGGGCGGCGGTGATGCCGTCCTTGTCGCGGACGCCCTCGGGGTCGACGCAGTAGCCCAGCGCCTCCTCGTAGGCGTACCGCAGGCCGTCCACGCGGGCCAGCCACTTGAAGCCGGTCAGCGTCTCCTCGTACGGGAGCGAGGCCCCGGCGGCGATCCGCGACATCAGCGTGGACGACACGATCGTGGTGGCGAAGGTGCCGGACGCCTGCTTGCCGACCAGATGCGCGGCCAGCAGCGCGCCGACCTCGTCCCCGCGCAGCATGCGCCAGCCGGCCTCGGTACCGGGGGCCGGTACGGCGACGGCGCAGCGGTCCGCGTCCGGGTCGTTGGCGATGACGATGTCCGGGCCGACGGAGCGCGCCGTGGCGAAGGACAGGTCCATCGCGCCCGGCTCCTCCGGGTTGGGGAAGGCCACGGTCGGGAAGTCCGGGTCCGGCTCCGCCTGCTCGGCGACCACGGTCGGCGCCGGGAACCCGGCCCGCGCGAAGGCGGCCACCAGCACGTCCCGGCCGACGCCGTGCATCGGCGTGTAGACCACCTGCGTGTCGCGCGGCGAGCCCGGCGTGAGCACCGCGTCCGTACGGGCCAGGTACGCCTGGAGGACGTCCTCGCCCAGCACCTCCCAGCCCTCCTCGGGCCGCGGTACGTCGTTCAGCGACCGCACCGCCGCGATGCGCTCGGCGATCTGCCCGTCGGCGGGCGGCACGATCTGCGAGCCGTCGCCCAGGTACACCTTGTAACCGTTGTCGCGGGGCGGGTTGTGGCTGGCGGTGACCTCGACGCCCGCGACGGCGCCCAGGTGCCGTATGGCGAAGGCCAGTACGGGGGTCGGCAGCGGACGCGGCAGCACCGCGGCGCGCAGCCCGGCGCCCACCATCACGGCCGCGGTGTCCCGCGCGAAGTCGGCGCTCTTGTAGCGCGCGTCGTACCCGATGACGACCAGGCCCCCGGCCTGGCCCTGGTCCTTCAGATAAGCGGCCAGCCCGGCCGCCGCGCGGATGACGACGGCGCGGTTCATCCGCATCGGGCCCGCGCCCAGCTCACCGCGCAGCCCGGCGGTGCCGAACTGCAGGGTGCCCGCGAACCGGGCCGCCAGCTCGTCCAGGTCCTCCGCGTCGATGAGCTTGCCCAGCTCTTCGCGGGTTTCGAGGTCGGGGTCCTCGGCCTGCCATGCCTTCGCCCGGCTGATCAGCTCCGCGGGATCGGTTGCCACGTGATGCTCCTGCCTCTGGTTGCGGTGGTGGGGGGAAGCGCTCGGCGCGTTAACGCTTACCCACTCCGCGCGATGGTTCGACCGGCGGGCGCACGGCCGCGCGCGCCGCACCGGGCGGCCGGGGTGGCCCGGCCTTGCGCGTACGGGCGCCGCGGGGCACCCGTACGGCGTACGGGGCGTCCGTGAACGCCCCGTACTTCTGCTTGCGTGTCGCTGGGACCGCTGCTGCCGCGGCGCTCAGAGCTTGTCGAGCACCTGGGCGAGCAGGCTGCCCATGCGGGTCGCGGAGTCGCGGCCGGCCTGGAGGACCTCTTCGTGGTTGAGGGGCTCGCCGGTCATGCCCGCGGCGAGGTTCGTCACCAGGGACAGCCCGAGCACCTCGGCGCCGGCCTCGCGGGCGGCGATCGCCTCCAGGACGGTGGACATGCCGACCAGGTCCGCGCCCATGGTGCGCAGCATCTTGATCTCGGCCGGGGTCTCGTAGTGCGGGCCGGGGAGCTGGGCGTAGACACCCTCCTCCAGCGTCGCGTCGACCTCCTTGCACAGCTCGCGCAGGCGCGGCGAGTACAGGTCGGTCAGGTCGACGAAGCGGGCGCCGACGATCGGGGAGGTGGCGGTCAGGTTCAGGTGGTCGCTGATCAGGACCGGCTGGCCGGGGCGCATGCCGTCACGCAGGCCGCCGCACCCGTTGGTGAGCACCACGGTCTTGCAGCCGGCCGCGGCGGCGGTACGGATGCCGTGCACGACGGGGGCCACACCGCGGCCCTCGTAGTAGTGCGTACGGCCGAGGAAGACCAGGGCCCGCTTCTCGCCGATCTTGTACGAGCGGAACTTGCCGCCGTGGCCCGCGACGGCCGGCGCCGGGAAGCCGGGCAGCTCGGTGACCGGGAATTCGTGCTCGGGGGTGCCCAGGGCCTCGGCCGCCGGTGCCCAGCCGGAGCCCATCACCAGGGCGACGTCGTGGGTCTCGGCGCCGGTCAGCTCACGGAGGCGGGCGGCGGCGTCGGCGGCGGCGCCCTGCGGGTCGCGCGCGATGTCCGGGGTAACAGATGCGTTCACGCGGACGAGGGTAGCCGGTAATTGCCTACGCGCGTAGATGTCCCGGCCGACGGCATCCGGGGGATCTGTTCGTAGTTCTCTACGAAGGGCCTCAGCAGGGCCGCTTCCGCAGCTCCATCACATAGTCGTGCGGCGCCCCGGCCGACTCCGCCGCGTCCGCGATCTCGCCGAGGTAGCGGGCGGAGGGCAGGCCGCCCTCGTAGCCGTTGAGGACGTACAGCCAGGCGGCCTCGTCGCCGTCAAGGGTGTGCACCCGTACCCGCATCCGGCGGTAGATGTCCATGCCCACACCCTCCCAGCGGTCCAGGGACTCCTCGTCCATGGACGCGATGTCGTAGAGGGCGACGAAGACCTGCGAGCGGGGGGCCTCGACGATCGTCGGGAGCGCTCCCTCCCAGCCCATCTGCTCCCCGCCGAACGTCAGCCGCCAGCCGTTGAGCCAGCCCGTGCCGCGCAGCGGCGAGTGCGGGGCGCGGCGGGTCATCAGCCGCGCGTCGAGGTTGCCGGCGTACGCGGCGTAGAGCGACATGGTTCCGAGGGTACGGGAGGTCAGGGGGTGCGCTCGTGGTACTCGGGGTTCGAACGGCGGCCCCCGGGGGGTAACCCGGCGCGGGCGTACGGGACAATGGAGTACGTGACTCGGATCGTGATCATCGGTGGCGGACCCGGCGGATACGAGGCGGCCCTGGTGGGCGCCTCTCTCGGCGCGGAGGTGACCGTCGTCGACTGCGACGGCCTGGGCGGGGCGTCGGTGCTGACCGACTGCGTCCCGTCCAAGACCCTCATCGCGACGGCCGAGGTGATGACCACCTTCGACTCGTCGTACGACGAGCTGGGCATCATCGTCGAGGACGACACCCCGCCGGTCGACCGCCCCGCGCGCGTCGTCGGCGTGGATCTCGGCAAGGTCAACCGGCGCGTGAAGCGCCTGGCGCTCGCCCAGTCGCATGACATCACCGCCTCCGTCACCCGGGCGGGTGGCCGCGTGCTGCGCGGCCGCGGCCGGCTGGAGCCGGGCCAGTCCCCGGACGGCTCGCGCACGGTCACCGTCACCGCCGCGGACGGCACGGAGGAGACGCTCACCGCGGACGCCGTGCTGATCGCGACCGGCGCCCACCCGCGCGAGATCCCGGACGCGCAGCCGGACGGCGAGCGCATCCTGAACTGGACGCAGGTCTACGACCTCGACGAGCTGCCGGAAGAGCTGATCGTGGTCGGCTCCGGCGTCACCGGCGCCGAGTTCGCCGGCGCCTACCAGGCGCTCGGCTCCCGCGTCACCCTCGTCTCCTCCCGCGACCGGGTGCTCCCGGGCGAGGACCCGGACGCCGCCGCCGTCCTGGAGGATGTCTTCCGCCGCCGCGGTATGAACGTGATGGCGCGGTCCCGGGCCGCCTCCGCCAAGCGGGTGGGGGACCGTGTCGAGGTCACCCTGTCGGACGGCCGTACGATCACCGGCTCGCACTGCCTGATGGCGGTCGGCTCCATCCCGAACACCGCGGGCATCGGGCTCGAAGAGGCCGGCGTACGCCTGAAGGAGTCCGGCCACATCTGGACGGACAAGGTCTCGCGCACCTCGGCCCCCGGCGTCTACGCGGCGGGCGACTGCACCGGCGTCCTCGCGCTGGCCTCCGTGGCCGCGATGCAGGGCCGGATCGCGATGTACCACTTCCTCGGCGACGCGGTGACCCCGCTCAACCTCAAGGCCGTCTCCGCGAACGTCTTCACCGACCCGGAGATCGCCACCGTCGGTTACAGCCAGGCGGACGTGGACGCGGGCCGTATCGACGCCCGGGTCGTCAAGCTGCCGCTGCTGCGCAACCCGCGCGCGAAGATGCAGGGCATCCGCGACGGCTTCGTGAAGCTGTTCTGCCGTCCCGGCACCGGCATCGTCGTGGGCGGTGTGGTGGTCTCGCCGCGCGCCAGCGAGCTGATCCACCCGATATCGATCGCGGTCGACAACAACCTGACGGTGGAGCAGATCGCCAGCGCGTTCACCGTCTATCCGTCGCTGTCCGGTTCGATCGCCGAGGTCGCGCGGCAGCTGCACACGCGCAAGATGTCCAGCGAGTAGCACCGGCGGGCCCGAAGAGAACCGAAATAGAACCGAACAGGTCGCGGCCAACGGGATGAACGGGTCGCGGTCCGTTCGGTCCCGCGGGCCCGGGGAAGGCCCCCGGGCGTGCGGCGGGCGGCCCGTCCGCGCGCGTGTTCCCCGTACCTCCCGGCGCCGGAAGTCCCCGGGGAGCGCCGGTTCGTGGCACTCTTGTGTCACTGCGTGACCGGCCACCGGCATATACCACGTGCGAGGGTCGGGAACGAACAACTTCCGTTAATTGGTGCAACCTGCTGAAAGCAGACGGTCGTTGGCGTTACTGTCAGTTTCGTGTTCGCTGCAGAACGTCGCCAACTGATCCTCGAAATGGTGCGGGCGAACGGAGCGGTGTCGCTCCGTGAGCTCGCCCGCGTCGTCCAGACCTCCGAAGTAACCGTACGGCGGGACGTGCGGGCGCTGGAGGCAGAAGGACTGCTCGACCGCCGGCACGGCGGTGCGGTCTTGCCGGGCGGGTTCGCCCGGGAGTCCGGCTTCCCACAGAAATCCCATCTAGCGACCGCGGAGAAGACGGCCATCGCCGATCTCGCCGCCGGCTTCGTCGAAGAAGGCGAGGCCATCGTGGTCGGCGCCGGAACCACCACGCAGGAGCTGGCCCGCCGGCTCGCGCGGGTGCCCGGTCTGACCGTGGTCACCAACTCCCTCCTGGTCGCCCAGGCGTTGGCGCACGCCAACCGGGTCGAGGTCGTGATGACCGGCGGCACCCTGCGCGGCTCGAACTACGCGCTGGTCGGCAGCGGGGCCGAACAGTCGCTCCAGGGGCTGCGGGTCTCCCGCGCCTTCCTCTCCGGCAGCGGCCTGACCGCCGAGCGCGGCCTGTCCACGTCCAACATGCTCTCCGCGAGCGTGGACCGGGCGCTGGTGCAGGCCGCGGCGGAGGTCGTGGTCCTCGCCGACCACACCAAGCTCGGTACGGACACCATGTTCCAGACGGTGCCCACGGACGTGATCACCCGGCTGGTGACCGACGAGCCCCCGGGGCACGACGACCGGGCCGCGACCGAGCTGCAGGCGCTGGCCGACCAGGGCGTGCAGATCTCGGTGGCGGGCGGTCCCGGCGCCGGCGCGGGAGCCGGCCAGCCGGCATCGGAGGTGGTGGCGGCGGACCGCCGCGGTCCACGCCGGGACGTACCGCTGCCCGGTCAGCGGCGCAATCTGGCTCCGGGCGGCGGTGGTTCCGGGCCGCAGCTGCGGACGGCCGCGCCGCTGGCCGAGCCGCCGGGCGGCCGGGTCGCCGATCTGGCGCCCCGCCGCCGCTGAAGAGGTGCCGGCACGCGCGTACGGCCGTGCCGGCACCGCCCGACGACGGGCGGCCGGACGACACCATCCGGCCCGCTCACCCCTTCTCGGGCCGCAGCCCCGTCAGCGTCAGCGTGAGCAGCCGGTCGGCCAGACCCGGGTCGTCCGGTGACTCCTCCACGGCCAGTGCGATGCCGTTGGTGAGCTGCATCAGATCGCTGATGTTCACATCGGTCCGTACGGCGCCCGCCTCCTGCGCGCGGCTGAGCAGTTCGCCGCCCGCCTCGCGCATCGGGACGCTGCACCGCGACAGCCCGGAGGTGGCGTCGCCCGGCGCGGCCATCAGCGCCCGCGACAGCCCGCGGTAGGTGCTGGCGTGCGCGATGATCGCGCGCAGCCACTCGACGAGCGCCGCGCATGGGTGCGGCGCGTCGCTCAGTTCCCTGGCGTGCGCCAGCAGCGCGTCCACCTCGCCCTGGAACACGGCGCCCATCAGGGCCGTCCGGTTGGGGAAGTGCCGGTAGAGGGTGCCGATCCCCACGCCCGCGCGCCGTGCGATGTCCTCCAGCGAGGTGTCCGTCCCATGGTCCGTGAAGGCCGTACGGGCCACCGCCAGCAGCCGCTCGTAGTTGCGGCGCGCGTCGGCACGCATGGGTCGTACGGATTCCTGCCCTGCCGTCTCGGTCACCATCGCCGTCCTCGCCGTCCTCCCTGAGCGCGGCCCTCCACCGGACCGGTGTCCCCAGGATGCCACTGCCCCCACGGCGGGGGCCTTCGGACCAGTGCCGCGCCCGGCCGCCCGGCCGGGTCCGGCGCGCGGGGTGGACGGGAGACGGCCCGCAGGTGACGGGGAGGGAAGGGGGCGTGGGCGCCTTGGGGAACAAGTGCGCACGGTGGCAACGACGCGCCCCAGGGAGGCATCAAACCTGGCGCAATGGGCTCTGCGGAGACCGTCGGAACGCGTGCGGGAACACCTGGGGAAGCAATGGAACTGACCAGCCGATCGCTGTTGTACACCATGATCGCGGTCGCCGTGGTGTGCGTGGGACTCACGCTCTGGCAGTGGCCGCGCTTCGCCAAGAAGGGGCCGCTGGCCTGGCTGGGCCGGATCGGGTCCATCCTGGCCACACAGCTGTCCATCGTCGCCGCGCTCGGCCTCGTCGTGAACGCCAACTTCCAGTTCTACGGTTCCTGGCACGAACTCCTCGGCCTGTACGACGACGCCCCGGGCGCGGTCGCCAAGTGGGGCGACGGGGAAGCGGGCCCGGCCGGCGACCCGTCGAAGGGCCTCGTGCAGCCCGCCGGGGCCGAGGGCCTGGACAAGGTGCACGGCCTCCCCAAGGGAGCGCCCGACAAGGTCGGCCGGGTGGAGTCCGTACGGATCGTGGGCAAGCGCACCAAGGCCGTGGACCCGGCGTACGTCTACCTGCCGCCGCAGTACTTCCAGAAGCAGTACGAACGCCAGCGCTTCCCCGTCGTCGTCGCGATCAGCGGCTACCCGGGCGGCCACTACCTGCTGGCCCAGCACCTGCGGGTGACGCAGACCGCCGGCGACCTGATCGCCAGGGGCAAGATGCAGCCCACCGTGATCGTCATGCTGCGGCCCACCATCGCGCCGCCGCGCGACACCCAGTGCGTGGACGTGCCGGGCGGCCCGCAAGCGGAAACGTTCTTCGCGAGCGATCTGCCCACCGCGCTCAAGGAGCACTACCGGGTCGGGCACGACCCGGGCGGCTGGGGCGTGCTCGGCTACTCGTCCGGCGGCAGCTGCGCCCTCCAGCTGACCATGCGGCACCCCGGCACGTACACCTCGGCGGCGGCCCTCTCGCCCGACTACAAGGTCACCAGCGACCCCACCACCGGCAACCTCTTCGGTGACGACAAGGACCGCGCCAAGCGCAAGCGGGAGCACGACCTGATGTGGCGGCTGGCGCACCTGCCCGCGCCGCAGGTGTCGGTGCTGATCGGCACCAGCCGGGAGGGCGAGAAGAACTACCCGGCGGCGAAGGAGTTCCTGAGCGCGGTCAAGCCGCCGATGAAGGCCGAGTCGATCATCCTCGACCAGGGCAGCCACAACTTCGCCACTTGGCGGCGCGAACTGCCCGCCGCGCTCCAGTGGATGGGCCGGCAGCTGACGTTCCCGCAGGACGTGGTGGGCACTTCGTGAGCCGGTGACCCGGCGGGGCGTGCCCCCGCCGGTCCGAACCGGCGTTACACGGTGCCCGTCGCGCCGAAGGCGGCCGCGTGCTCGGCGGCCCACTCGGCGAAGGTACGGGCGGGACGGCCGGTGACCTTCTCGACGGTGTCGACGACCGTACGGCCCACCTCCGGCGTGTTCCCGTACATCTCCAGCAGGAAGCCGATCACGTCCTCCGGCCGGCCGGCGGCCCGCCACTGCGCGACGGCCTGCTCGCGGGTGAGCTCGACCAGGGATATCTCCCGGCCGCGGGCGGCGGCGAGGACGGCCACCTTGTCGCCGACGGTCAGCAGCTCCGGCCCGGTGATCACGTACTCCCGGCCCGCGTGGCCCTCCTCGGTGAGAGCGACCGCGGCGACGGCGCCGATGTCGCCCTCGTGCACCATGGCGCTCGGCCGGTCGGCGAACGGCTCGCGGACCTCGTCCGCGTCCACGATGCCCGGCGCCCACTCCAGGGCGTTGGACATGAACTCGACCGGCATCAGGACGGTCCAGTCCACCCCGTCGTCGGCCCGCACCGCGTCCTCCAGGGGGGAGGGGCCGCCGCCGTGCAGCACGGTGACGCGGCGTACGCCGGCCGCGCGGGCCAGCTCCAGGATGCGCGGGCCGGTCTCCAGCGGGGCGAAGAAGGCCCCGCCGAAGGTGATCAGGTGGAGGCCGGTGACCCCTTCCAGGGCCGGTACGAGGCTGTCGGGGTCGGTCAGGTCGCCCCGTACGGCCTCGACGCCCGCCGGGAAGTCCGCCTTGGCGGGGTCGCGGGTGAGGGCGCGGACCGCGTGGCCGCGGGCGAGCAGTTCGGCGACGACCTGGCGGCCGACGGTTCCGGTGGCGCCGGTGACAAGGACTTTCTGCGTTTCCGTCATGGCTGGACCATAGGAAGCGATGCGGACGACTTCTGTCCGCGAGGGCGGGGCGGGCGTCACCGTTTTCCGGCATGGGAGAGCGCGGGTTCCCGGCGCAGAAAAACGGCGCGGGGTCCGTGGCACTCATGCGCCACGGACCCCGCGCCGACGGCCGGGAGGGACGTTCGCAGGCCCGTACGGATCTCCGTACGCCGCCATGCCCCTCCCGGGCCTCAGTCCTTGATCTCGCAGATGACCGCGCCGGACGACAGCGAGGCGCCGACCTCGGCGGTCAGGCCCTTGATGGTGCCGGAGCGGTGGGCGTTCAGCGGCTGCTCCATCTTCATCGCCTCCAGGACGACGACCAGGTCACCCTCGGCGACCTCCTGGCCCTCCTCGACGGCGACCTTGACGATGGTGCCCTGCATCGGCGAGGCGAGGGTGTCGCCGGAGGCCGCGGAGCCGGACTTCTTGGCCGCCTTGCGCTTGGGCTTGGCGCCCCCGGCGACCGCGGCGCGGGCCAGCGGCATGCCCAGCGAGGACGGCAGCGAGACCTCCAGGCGCTTGCCGCCGACCTCGACGACGACCGTCTCGCGGGTGTCCGCCTCGGCCTCGTCCGTGCCGGGCGCGGCGAACGGCTTGATGTCGTTGACGAACTCGGTCTCGATCCAGCGGGTGTGCACCTGGAACGGCTCGGCGGAGCCGGTCAGCTCGGGCGCGAACGCCGGGTCCTTGACGACCGTGCGGTGGAAGGGGATGGCGGTGGCCATGCCCTCGACGGTGAACTCGTCCAGCGCGCGGGCGGCGCGCTGCAGCGCCTGCTCGCGGGTGGCACCGGTGACGATCAGCTTGGCGAGCAGCGAGTCCCAGGCCGGGCCGATGACCGAGCCGGACTCCACGCCCGCGTCCAGGCGCACACCGGGACCGGCCGGGGCCTCGAACGTGGTGACCGTGCCGGGGGCCGGGAGGAAGTTGCGGCCCGGGTCCTCGCCGTTGATACGGAACTCGAAGCTGTGGCCGCGCACCGGCGGGTCGTCGTAGCCCAGCACCTCGCCGTCGGCGATCCGGAACATCTCGCGGACCAGGTCCAGGCCGGTGACCTCCTCGGTGACCGGGTGCTCGACCTGGAGGCGGGTGTTGACCTCCAGGAAGGAGATCGTGCCGTCCTGGCCCACCAGGAACTCGCAGGTGCCCGCGCCCTCGTAGCCGGCCTCCTTGAGGATGGCCTTGGACGCGCGGTACAGCTCGGCGTTCTGCTCGTCGCTCAGGAACGGCGCGGGCGCCTCCTCGACCAGCTTCTGGTGGCGGCGCTGGAGCGAGCAGTCACGGGTGGAGACGACGACCACGTTGCCGTGCTTGTCGGCCAGGCACTGGGTCTCCACGTGCCGCGGGCGGTCCAGGTAGCGCTCGACGAAGCACTCGCCGCGACCGAAGGCCGCCACGGCCTCGCGTACGGCGGAGTCGTACAGCTCCGGGACCTCTTCCAGCGTGCGGGCCACCTTCAGGCCGCGCCCGCCGCCGCCGAAGGCCGCCTTGATGGCGATCGGCAGGCCGTGCTCCTCGGCGAAGGCCACCACCTCGTCCGCACCGGAGACCGGGTCGGGGGTGCCGGCGACCAGCGGCGCACCGGCGCGCTGCGCGATGTGACGGGCCGCCACCTTGTCGCCGAGGTCGCGGATGGCCTGCGGCGGGGGGCCGATCCAGGTCAGTCCGGCGTCGAGGACGGCCTGCGCGAATTCGGCGTTCTCGGAGAGGAAGCCGTAACCGGGGTGGATGGCGTCGGCGCCCGAATCGGCGGCGGCGGCAAGGACCTTGGCGATGTCGAGGTAGCTGGTGGCAGGAGTGTCACCGCCCAGGGCGTAGGCCTCGTCTGCCGCGCGGACGTGCAGGGCGTCCCGGTCAGGGTCGGCGTAGACGGCTACGCTCCCGATTCCGGCATCCCGGCATGCACGGGCTACGCGGACAGCGATTTCGCCTCGGTTGGCGATGAGCACCTTGCGCACGATCGGTTCCTCCTTGGCGCTTCGCCGCAACAAATTAGGACGTCGCGAGTTTAGGGACTGGCGACACCGCGTGCCGACCCGTTCCCGGTAGTGAGCTTGCCCACACGGAGCGTGCGTCCGGTGCGGGTCCGGGACCGAAGTCCCCGGTATCCCAGGGTAAGGCCCGTATTCCGGGGGCCGTGCGGTGATCAAAATGTGGGCAAGGTCTCGCCCGGCCGTCCTCCGGCGGAACCCCGTTTCTTTGTGGAGTCCCTACGAATGGGCGAAGGAAACTTTGCCCGCGTCTGCGTCCGGGGGCCGCGTCCGCTTCCGCTCCCGGCTCTTACCCGTATCCGGCCTCTTGTAGAGCGGGGGGTACTCAGGAGTAGCGTGCGCGGTGGTCCTTCGTACTCGCGGTAACAGTGCAGCGGCCGGAAAGTGGGTGGACGGGGTGGCGGCACGCAGACCGGTGGCGTGGGTGGCGGCGGTGGTACTCGTACTGGAAGCGCTCGCCATCCTCTTCCTCAACTACGTCCTGAGCGTCGTGGTGGACAAGCAGGACATGTCCATGGCGGGCATGGACCCCGCCGCGATGTCCACCGGCGCCTGGGTGCTCGGCGCCGTCTTCGCCCTCTACCTGGTGTGCTGCGCCGTCCTCCTGGCCCGCATCGCGGTAGGCGACCGCCCGCCGGGCACGTTCGGCCGCATCGTGCTCATCACCTGCGCGGTGGTGCACGCCGTCCTCGGCGCGTTCGCGGTCGGCCTGGTCGGCTGGACGGCGTTCGCGCTGCTGATGGCCGTCCTGGCGCTGCTGGTACTGACGCTGACGGCGTACGGAACGGCATACGGGCCCGGCGGCAGCGCACCGCCCGCTACCGCTCCGACTCACCCCACGAGCTGACCGCCACCTCGTCCCCCACCGACAGCTTGCCCGGCCGCAGCACGGCGAACTTGGCGCCGAACACGACGCCACCACCGGTCGCGCGCCGGTAGTCGGCCAGCGTCCGCAGCGGCTCGGGCCCGGTCCGCGCGCCGGAGGACTGCTCGACGGTGGTGACGGCGCACCGCACGGCGAGCTTGGCGTACCCCAACTCGGCCTCGCCGACCCGCATATGACGCACCCGGTCCTCGGTATGCGGCTCGTCCCACCCGTCCACCACGATGTTCGGCCGGAACCGGTCCATCGGCAGCGCCGCCGCCCCCCGCTCCGCGAGCCGCGCGTGCAGCAGCTCCAGCGATGCCCGGGACACGACATGCAGCGCACAACTGTCGGCGTACCCGGACGTCCCGGGCGTCAGCCCGTCCGTAACCCGCCCATGGTCCTCCGGCACCCGCACCAGCCGACTCGGCGCACCGAGCACCTCGGTCAGCCACCCGGCGACGGCATCCCCCTGATCGATGCCCCGGTAGGGCGCCTTGAACATCTCCACATCCCTGGGCACGGACGAAGCGTCCACATCCAGGGACAGCGCCTCGATCCCCGGCGCGCGCAACGTCATGTGCTGACCGTCCTGGCTGATCTCCGGACGGATCACCGCCATCACAGGATCACGCCGCTGACTCCGGAACACCCCGTCCGTGCCGGTCACCATGAAACTGCGATCGTGCGCGAGCCCGGCGGGCGTCAGCTCCGCCGTACTCACCGACACTCCGGAGCAGCCCTTGATGGGGTAATACGTCAGCTCCGCAATCGTGGCCTTACTGGCCATGTGCTTCCCCCGTTCCTCCGCGCGATGATGCTGCCAACCTAGCGCCGCGACTTCAGCCCAGCCCCGCCGCCTCCCGCCGCAGCGCCTCCGTCAGAGGCCCGCGCAGCCGGGCGAAGTCGGCCACCGGGAGGGCGGCCGAGACAGCGGTGAGTGCGGTGGGCGGGGTGCCGGGGCCGCCGGGGCGTACGGGGACCGGGACGGCGATGCAGGCCATGCCGGATACGGACTCCTCGCGTTCCACGGCGACTCCGTCCCGGCGGACCCGGCGCAGTTCGCGTTCCAGGCGGTCGGAGGTGGTGATGGTGTGCGGGGTGCGGGGTGGCAGGCCGCTGGTGGTCAGGTACTGGCGCCGGGTGGCGGCCGGGAGGGCGGCCAGGAGGGCGCGGCCGTGTGCCGTGGCGTGGGCGGCGGTGTCCTGGCCGACGGAGAAGGCGGAGTCCGGGCCTGCGGCGCCGTCCAGCACGGCGATCCCGCCGTCCCGGTACGTGCTGAAGAAGACGTCCGCGCCGGACGACCGGCGCAGCCGCACCAGCATCTCGTGCACCCGCTCGTCGATCCGCAACTGCCGCTGGAACGCGCGGTGCAGGGCCGGTACGCGGTAGCCGAGGGTGTAGCCGGCGGGCGTACGGGTCAGATGGCCGCGTTCGGTCAGTGAGCCGAGCAGGTCGTAGACCGTGGACAGGCCGCAGTCCAGCTGCCGGGCCAGCACCTTGGCCGGTACCGGCTCCGCCGCCTCGGCGACCGCGTCGAGCAGGTCCAGGGCACGGTCGACGGACTGCGGCATGGGGGGCTTCCTCCGGGGCGGGCATGAGGGCGGGTGCGGGGCGGTACGGGTGCGGGGTGCGCGGCGTGCGCAGGCGGCCTTCCAGGCTCGCACAGCTTTACGGAGGGGGTGCATCGGATGCGGAGGGGCCGGGCCGGAATCCGGGGACGGGCCGTGACGGTCGTCACCGCTCGGGGGAATCCGGAATGTCCGGCTCCCGGATGCGGTTGCTCTGCGCAGGGCCACCACTTTTCCGATGTCGGAACGCGAACGCGATCTCGGAACCTAGCTCAACGGGAGTCATCTCAATGCAGTGCTTCGACTGTGCGGAACTCGGCAGCGCGACCGCCGCGCTGGCCGTCTGCGCGGAGTGCGGTGCGGCGGCGTGCGCCGCGCACGCCGCCGCGGTCCCGCGCACGGTCCACCGGACGGCGGGCCTGGGCCGCAGCACGTCCCACACGGCGGGCCGCCGCCTGCTGTGCACCCACTGCCGGCACGCCGCCACGGCAGCGGCGTAGGGCGTGTCTTTCGGATCATCCTGGGCCCGCGACGCTCCCCCAGCTGCCGCTGGGAGGTGCCCCCAGGCACGGCACCTCGCGGCGTTGTCGCATCACCCACGGACACCGCCGCGGGCTGCTCCAGGCTGATCCAAAAGACACGCCCTAACCCTGCGGAGCGCCCGCGCAGGTCAGGGCGCCACCAGGTGCACGATCTCGCGCGGGCGCACCTCCCGCTCGTCGTAGACAAGGTCCAGTTCGGGCGCCGCCTGCACGGCGGCGAGCGACGCGCGGGACGCCTCCTCGGACTCCCACTGCACGATCGACACCACCGCGTCGCCGTCCGCCGTCAGCCAATAGTCCGCCGACAGGCAGCCGGGCGTACGGCGGAACACTTCGGCGGTGCGGTGGACGCGGGAGACGAATTCCTCGCGGTGCGCGGCGTGCGGGTAGTGGTGTCCCACCATGGCGACCTTCATGACGTTTCCCTCCGTATGGTCCGACGGTGAGCGGTGCGGCCCGGGTCCGTGTGCTCCCCGGGGTCGTACGTGAGGCCGAGCGCGCCGGTGGCGGCTCTGGCCACGAGCGGTGCGTCGTGCGGGGCGTGTCCCGACAGGGCGATCGACGTGCCCTCGATCGCGCCGACGAAGGCGAGCGCGAGGGTCCCGGCGGGCGGGCCGTCCGGGGTATCCGGGATCGCTCCCGCCTCGCGCGCCGCCTCGATCAGGGCGGTGCAGCGGTCGAGCAGATCGCGGTAGCCCTGCTCGACCGCGCGGCCGACCGGGTGGTCCTGCCCGGCGAACTCCAGCCGCAGCGCCATCGCCACCCGGGCGATGTCGCGGCGGCAGTAGACGGCGTGCCCGCGCGCCAGCGTGAGCAGCGCCGCGATCGGGTCGGGCGCCCGCTCGACGAACACGCCGACCTCCTGCCACCAGGTGTCCAGCACCCATTCGGTCACGGCCAGGGTGAGGTCCTGCTTGCCCGTGAACTGGTGGTAGAGCGCGCCGCGGGTGTAACCGGCGTCCTGGGCGACCTGTTCGAGCCTGAGGTTGCCGTAGCCGTATCGGGACAGGCCCCGGGCGGCCGATTCGAGCAGCGCGGCACGGGTGCGTGCACGGCGGTCGGCCTGCGTGGTGCGGGGGTGCGCGACACGGTGCTGCCGGGCCGCATCCCGTCCCGCGGGCCGATCCGCCGCGCTGCTCTTACGTACATCCATGTATGTATGTTACGGGTGCCGGCGCGCGGCCGCAATGGCTGCGCCTCGGTTCCCCGTCACCGTCCGTGAACCGTCCTGGAACCCGCTCCGCGTGCGACGGCGGCGTACCGGGGCCACCATGCGAGGAGGGCGGGCGAGGAGGGCGAAGAGCGCCCCGTGCCCGGTTCGTGAGGAGGTAGGGATGCTGCCGGTCGCCGATCTTCAGGCTGACTGTCCGCGCGACGGCCGTGGTACCTCGCTCGGCAGGGTTCCGGTCGCGCCGGGCGCGGACCGGGTGATCTCTCCTGGACCACTGCGTGGATAACACGGACGCACACGAGGCCGGAGCGGCGGATACGTGCGGGCCCGACACCCCCACCCCGGCAGCCCTCCTGCGCACCGCCGGCATACCCGCCGAGATCTGGACCCGCGCCGGGAACCCGCAGCTCTTCGACCGTGCAGGCGAGTACGACCGCGCGCGGCAGCAGCAGGCCGACCGCGCCCGCGCCCTCGCCGGACAACTGGGCGCCACCGTGGTCCCGCACCCCGAACTCGCCGGCACCGACCGCGGAACCGTCCTGGCCCTGCGCCGCCGCCTGCACGCCGGCGCGGCCCCCGGCGAAGCGGACTGCGCGTATCTGGAGTCCCTGGCCGCCGTCCCGGAGGGCCTGGTGCACGAGGCCGTCGCGGTGCACCGGATCGGCGTAGGGCTGTCCCGTACCCGCCGGGAACTGGAGCGCGCGGTCGCGGACGAAGCGGACCGCGTGGGCGCGCTGGGCTGGGCGCTGGCCTTCGCGAGCCCGGTCATGCGTGCCTTCCTGGCCGACGCGGCGCCGGAACTGATACCGGCCGTCGAACGGCGGCTGGCGCACGGCGAGTCCTGGAGCGGCAAGCGCCTGCGCAAGAGTGCCGCGTACCTGTGGCGGGCGCTCGGCCGGGCCGCGGTGAAGACCACACCGCGCGGCTGGGTCGGCCAGGTCGCGCCGGTGCCGCTCGAACCCCGTCCGCAGCCCGGCCGTACGCTCCCGGACGAGCCGCCGCCGCTGCTCGCGCCCGGTACGGCGCTGGGCCCGATGGCGTCCGAGGCAGCGGAGAACGTGCATGCGGCGCGGACCCGGCTGAGCACCGTGGACCTGACGACGGCGGACCCCGCGACCCCGCTCGCCCCCGCGCCGCTGCACTTCCGCGCGGGCGGCGCCGTGCGGTTCTGGGTGATCGATCCGGCCGTACGGGACCGGCTGCGCCAGGTCGAACTGCGCCGTACCCGGCCGCTGGACGCCGTACTGACGCTGCTGGCGGAAGGGCCCCGCCCGCTGGGGGAGATCGAGGCGGCGCTGCTGGGCACCACGGGCCGCGGGCCGGGGCCCGGAGCCGGCACCGTTACCAGGTCCGGCGCCGGGTCCGGCATCAGCCCGGGAACCGGCACGGCGGACGACGGCGCCCGCCGCGTCCTGCGCGGCTTCCTCGCCCACCTGCACGGCCTCGGCGTCCTCCGGGTCTGCGCCGCCCCGCATCGCCGGCGCAGCGCGTGGACCCCGGCGGTGGCCGTCCGCGAACGGGACCGGCTGCCGTGTACGGAGCCGCTGGGGGACGCGGAGTTCGTGGACTCGTACCGGATGGCCGAGGGAGCGGGCTCCGGTGCGGCCACGGTGCCCGCTACGGCCGTCGATGCCGTACGCGATGCCCTGCGCACCGCGGCCCGCCTGGCCGCACTGCGCGAGGCCGACCGCCAACCCGGCTCGCCCGCACGGGAGTTGCGCGACGAGTCGCGCGGCTTGGACGAGCGCCCTCGCCTCCTCAGGGATCTCCTGGCCGACCAGTGGCCCGCCCCCGAGCCGCCACCGGACACCCCCTCCACCCGCCACCGCTACGAAGGCTGGCACCCGGCCCGCACCGCGCACTCCGGATACGCGCGCCTGCTCGCCCACCTCGCCACCCGCGGCGACGCACAACAGGTGGACCTCACCGATGCGTTGCTCGACACCTTCGACGCGCCCGCGGGCACCGCCGTCCTGCCGCCCTGGCCCGTCGACTGCCTGGTGCGGCCCCTCGCCGGTCCCGGCCCGCTGGCCGTCCTGGAGACGGCCTCACCCGCCGGCCTGCTCGACGCCCGGTTCGCCGACGCGCTGCACGCCCTGCACGGCGGCTATGGCAACGCCGAGCGCCACCGCGCCTTCCTCGCCGCCGTCGAGCGGGAGGCGGGCGTACGGTTCGTCGAAGTGCTGGTGCCGCCGCCGGCCGAGCGCGCGGCCAACGCCGTACGCCGCCCCCTGGTCACCAGCTGGTGGACCGGCGACCCCGACCCCGCGCCGTACTACGGGACGGCCCCGGGCCCCGGCACGGCCCGCTACCTGCCGCTCGACCGCATCACGCTGCGCCGCGACGGCGGCCGGGTGATCGCGGAGGCGGACGGGCGGCGCATCGTGCCGGTCCACCACGGGACGCGCGGCGCCCTGCCGCCGTACGACGTGCTGCTGCGGCTGCTGATGGCCGCGAGCCACCCCGCGACGGCGTACGGCGTCCAGCTCGACGGGCTGGCGGGCGCCTTCCCGCGGGCCGAGCGGCTGCCCCGGCTGACGGTGGGCGGACGGCTGGTCGTCTCCCCGGCCGTCTGGCGGCTGCCGCGTACGGCACTGTGGCGCGCCGACGCCACCGACCTGGACAAGGTACGCACCCTCGCGGCCCTGCGCCGCGCGGCCGGCCTGCCGCGGTACGCGTTCCTGCGCTACGGAGCGGGCACCGAACCCGTACCGGCCGACCTCACGGCACTGCCCACACTGCGCGTCATCGACCGGCTGCTCACCCAAGGGAGCGCCCAAGAGAGCGCTCAGCAGAACGCCGGCGAACTGCTGGTCGAGGAGATGCTGCCCGGGCCGGACGGCCTGGTGCTGCGCGACCGCGCGCACCGGGACGGCGGCCGGAGCCGCGACGGCGCGTACGTCGCCGCCCAGTTGCTCATCAGACTTCCGCACGACCGCGCGATCGGCGATCTCGCGGCGTCCGCGGCCGCCGCCCTGCACGGCGGGACCCACCCTCCCGCACCGCTCGCCCCCAGCGGGCGCGACGCCGAGGCGGACCCCATCCATTGAGAGACAGATGGAGAGACAGGGAGCAGCGGGCTACGCCCAGAGATCCGTGATCGCCACGTCCAGCTCCGCCAACAGCCGCCGCAGCAGCGGCAGGGACAGGCCGATGACGTTGCCGGGGTCGCCGTCGATGCCGTCGATGAACGGGGCCGACCGGCCGTCCAGGGTGAAGGCGCCCGCCACGTACAGCGGTTCGCCGGAGGCCACGTACGCGGCGATCTCCGCGTCGCTCGGCTCGCCGAAGCGGACGGTGGTGGAGGCGGTGGCCGACACCCGGCGGCCCCCGTCCGCCGTGTCGATCACGCAGTGGCCCGTCCGCAGGACGCCGGACCGGCCGCGCATCGACTTCCAGCGGGCGGTCGCGTCCTCGGCGTCGGCGGGCTTGCCGAGCGCCCGCCCGTCCAGTTCGAGGACCGAGTCGCAGCCGATGACCAGGGCGCCGGCGGCCTCCGGGCGCGCGGCCACCGCGTCCGCCTTCGCCTCGGCGAGCACCCGGGCCAGCTCGGCCGGGCTGTCGGCGGTGATCGCGTCCTCGTCCACCCCGCTGACGACGACCTCGGGCGCGAGCCCGGCCTGGCGCAGCAGGCCGAGCCGGGCGGGGGACTGGGAGGCGAGGACGAGACGGCGGGCGGCGGCGCGGGGCTGAACGGTCATGACCGCCATCGTACGGAGCGGCGCGGGCGCGGTACGAACGGAACGGGGCGGGCGCCCTGCGACGCCCGCCCCGCTCCATGCCGTCCGGCGGCCCGCTCACTTGCCGAGCACGGCCTCCATGACCTTCTTGGCGATCGGGCCGCCCAGCTTGCCGCCGGCGATCTCCTTGCGCGGGATGTCCATGTCCGAGGGGTCGACGAAGACCGCGACCGCGACCGGCGAGCCGTTGCCCTGCTTGGCGTACGAGACGAACCAGGCGTACGGGCGCTCGTCGCGGACGTTCGCGCCGTGCTGGGCGGTGCCGGTCTTGGCGCCGACCTTGACGCCGTCGATCAGCGCCTTCTTCGCCGTGCCGTTCTCCGCGGTGTTCTCCATCATCTCCTGCACCTTCTTCGCGGTGCTCTCGGAGACGGCCTGGCTCAGCTCCTTGGGCTCGAACTTCTCGATCGTCGACAGGTCGGGGCCGCGGGTCTCCTCGACCATGTACGGCTGCATGACCTTGCCGTTGTTGGCGAGCCCGGCGACGACCATGGCCATCTGCAGCGGGGTGCTGGTCAGGCTGCCCTGGCCCATGCCGGTCAGCGCGGTCTGCGGCTTGTCCAGCTTCTTGGGGTAGCCGCTGGTGGCCGTGCGCACCGGGGTGAAGATCTTCTGGTTGAAGCCGAACTTCTCCGCCGTCTCGCGCATCTTGTCCGTGCCGAGCCGGTTCGCCGCCTCCAGGTAGGTGTTGTTGCAGGACCACTGCATGCCGACCTTCAGGGACGCGTTCGCGCACGGCGCGGTGGTGATGTCGTTGCCGACCTTGGTGGCCGTCTGCGGCAGCGTGTACGGCACCGGGGCCTGCACCGGGGTGTCGATGTCCGGGACGATGCCGTGCTCCAGGGCCGCGGCGGCGGTGAGGATCTTGAACGTGGAGCCGGGCGGGTAGATCTCCAGGGACGCCCGGTTGTTCATCGGCTTGGACTTGTCCTTGATGAGGGACGTGTACTTGTCGCCCTCCTTGAAGGAACTGCCCGCGAAGACCGACGGGTCGTAGGACGGCGTGCTCGCCATCGCCAGGATCTTGCCGGTGGCCGGCTCCAGGGCGACCACCGCGCCCTTGGCGTTCAGGTCGGTCAGGGCCTTGTACGCGGTGCGCTGCGCCTTCTCGTTGATCGTCGTCAGCACGTCGCCGCCGCGCGGCTTCTCACCCGTCAGCACGTCCTTGGCGCGCTTGAGGAAGAGCCGGTCGTCCTTGCCGCTGAGGATGTCCTTGTAGACGCCCTCCAGGAACGTGGTGCCCTGGGACTGCGAGGCGTAGCCGGTGATCGGCGCGTACATCGGGCCGTCCTTGTAGACCCGCTTGTACTTGAAGTCGCCGGCCGTCTCGACGGACCCGGTGATGGGCTTGCCGCCCACGATGATGTTGCCGCGCGGATAGGAGAACGCCTCGATCTTCACCCGGCGGTTGTTGTCGTCGTTCGCCAGCGCGTCCGCCTGGACGAACTGCACCCAGGTGGCGCGCACCAGCAGCGCCAGCACCAGTACCCCGCAGAAGACGGCTATGTGTCTCAGCGGCCTGTTCATCGCTCTCCACTCCCCTTGCCGTACGGCCCGGTGCCGCGCGGACCGGGCCGTACGGGCGCCCGAATTGCGGCCTTCAGAGGTAAAGGATGTCCCAAGTGGGGACGGCGGTTGCAGGCGGGGTGTGTGAGCTGGTCCTCTTTGTCTGTTCTCGTTGCGGAGATGTCCTGTGATGTCCGCAGCGGGAGCTGTTCGTGGCCGGGTCTCCCGCCGCCCGGCACCGGGTGCGGACGAGCCGGGCCGGGCTCCCCGCCCGCGCCCCCGCCCCGCGCGGGCAAGCCACCCCAACTGACCGTGCGGACAGCGTGGTTGACATACTGGGCCCGTTCCCATGCGGGTGACGAGGGGGAGGCGTTGGGCATGGTTCGCACTGTGGTCCCTGTGGGGTTGGCGGTTGTCCTCGCGGCGATCGGCGTGCTGCACTTCATCTGGGCTTTCTCGACCTGGCCGATGAAGGACGCGGTGACGTTCACCAAGACGATCGGTGGCAGCGACGACGGTGTGATGCCGTCGGCACCGAGCACGGTTCTGGTAGGCCTGGCACTGGTCGGCGGCGCCGTGCTCACCCTCATGGTCAACGAGTCCGTCCCGGCGATCGGCCCGCACCGGCTTCGGCTGGTGGGTATGTACGGCCTGGCCGTGGTGCTGCTCGTCCGTGGCCTGGGCGGGTACTTCATGAACTCCGGAGCCGCCGTCGAGTTCCAGCGGTTGAACAGCTTCCTGTACTCGCCGCTGTGTGTGGCACTCGGCGTCCTGAGCGGCGTGGTCGCGATAGCCGCGAGCAGGCGCTGACACGCCGTGGGCGGGTGATCCAGCCCGCTCAGGCCCCGCCGACCAGCATGACCATCAGCACCACGGCGGCCACGGCCAGCACGATGCCCATCCGGCGGAGCATCGCCTGTACCTGGCGCAGCTCCTCGGGGGGCTCGTCGGGCGGATCGGACCACAGCATCCTTCGATCCTGCGCCGGGAACGCCGTCGGCGCCTGAGTACGCGTACTCAAGCGCCGACGGGTATGGGGACTACGGCGGGTTCAGCGCGGCCAGTAGCTCGTGCGCCACGCCCGCGGCCCCGGGTGCGGCAGCCGGCGGCGCGGGATCGTGGACGCCGGGTCGGCCCATTCGTCCGTACGCTCCGGACCGGGGGTGGCGGACGCGGCGGCAGCGGCGGCCGCCGCGCGGGTGCGAACCACCGCCAGTGCGGCGGCCAGCTCCTCGGGTGTGGGGTTGCCCCGGACGACCTTGATCATGATCGACCGACCTCCTTGAGGGGTTGCGGCGAACGGCGGACAGCGCTGCTGACGGGCACGGGCGCCCCTACAGCGGGATGTTGCCGTGCTTCTTCGGGGGCAGCGACTCGCGCTTGTTGCGCAGCGTGCGCAGCCCGCGCACGATGTGCCGACGGGTCTCGGACGGCATGATCACCGCGTCCACGTAGCCGCGCTCGGCCGCGACATACGGGTTGAGCAGCGCGTCCTCGTACTCCTGGATCAGCTCCTGGCGGCGGGCGTCCTGCGCGGCCGGGTCCTCGATCGCGGCGAGGGTGCGGCGGTGCAGGATGTTGACCGCGCCCTGCGCGCCCATCACCGCGATCTGCGCGGTCGGCCAGGCCAGGTTCAGGTCGGCGCCCAGGTGCTTGGAGCCCATGACGTCGTACGCGCCGCCGAACGCCTTGCGGGTGATGACCGTGATCAGCGGAACCGTGGCCTCCGCGTACGCGTAGATCAGCTTGGCGCCGCGCCGGATGATGCCGTCCCATTCCTGGTCCGTACCCGGCAGGAAGCCCGGTACGTCCACGAAGGTCAGCACCGGCACGTTGAACGCGTCGCAGGTGCGCACGAACCGCGCCGCCTTCTCGCTCGCGTTGATGTCCAGCGTGCCCGCGAACTGCATCGGCTGGTTGGCGACGATGCCGACCGCGTGGCCCTCCACCCGGCCGAAGCCGGTGATCATGTTCGGCGCGAAGAGCGCCTGCGTCTCCAGGAACTCGCCGTCGTCGAGGACGTGCTCGATGGCGGTGTGCATGTCGTACGGCTGGTTCGCCGAGTCCGGGATCAGCGTGTCCAGCTCGCGGTCGTGGTCCGAGGTCTCCAGGTCCGCCTCCTCGGGGAAGGCGGGCGGCTCGGAGAGGTTGTTGGACGGCAGGTAGGACAGCAGCGCCTTGACGTACTCGATGGCGTCCTTCTCGTCGCCCGCCATGTGGTGCGCCACGCCCGAGGTGGTGTTGTGCGTCCGGGCGCCGCCCAGCTCCTCGAAGCCCACGTCCTCGCCGGTGACGGTCTTGATGACGTCGGGCCCGGTGATGAACATGTGCGAGGTCTGGTCGACCATGACCGTGAAGTCGGTGATGGCGGGGGAGTAGACCGCGCCGCCCGCGCACGGGCCGACGATCAGCGAGATCTGCGGGATCACGCCGGAGGCGTGCACATTGCGGCGGAAGATCTCCGCGAACAGGCCGAGCGCCGCCACGCCCTCCTGGATACGGGCGCCGCCGCCGTCGTTGATGCCGACGACCGGGCAGCCGTTCTTCAGGGCGAAGTCCATCACCTTGACGATCTTCTCGCCGTAGACCTCGCCCAGCGAACCGCCGAAGATGGTGAAGTCCTGCGAGTAGACGCAGACCGTACGGCCGTCGACGGTGCCGTAGCCGGTCACCACACCATCGCCGTACGGCCGGTTCTTCTCCAGGCCGAAGTTGGTCGAGCGGTGCCGCGCGAATTCGTCCAGCTCGACGAACGAGCCCTCGTCGAGCAGCAGCTCCACGCGCTCACGCGCCGTCAGCTTGCCCTTCGCGTGCTGCTTTTCCACGGCCCGCGCCGACCCGGCGTGGGTGGCCTCCTCGATCCTGCGCTGGAGATCGGCCAGCTTGCCCGCGGTCGTGGTGATGTGTGCTTCCGGCTCGGACATCGGGATGCGGCTCCTGCTCGTCCTGGACTGGTGCTCGTACGAAGGTGGTACGGGGGTTGAACGGGGATGGCTACCGATTCGTAGCGTATCGGCGGGACTGCTCAGCGGCACTGCGTCGTTGACCACACCTAGGCTGGGGCCATGACGCCTCAACCACCGGAAAACCAGGACAAAGACCATTCGGGGACCGGCGCCGGGGGGCGCTGGTCCGACCTGGAGCGCCCGCCGCTGAACCACACGGCGCTGCGCCGCGCGCTGCTGCGGCCCGGCGCGCTGTGGACCGACCTCGATGTGGTGCCCGCCACCGGCTCGACCAACACCGACCTCACCGCGCGGGCCGCGGCCGGGCTGTCCGAAGGGGTCGTCCTCGTCGCCGAGGAGCAGTCCGCCGCGCGCGGGCGGCTGGACCGCCGGTGGTCGGCGCCGCCGCGCTCCGGCCTCTTCTTCTCCTTCTACCTGACGCCGAAGGTGCCCGTGGAGCGCTGGGGCTGGCTGCCGCTGCTCGCCGGGGTGGCGACCGCCAGTGCGGTGGCCCGCACCGCCGGGGTGGACACCGCCCTGAAGTGGCCCAACGACCTGCTGGTCACGGTCGGCGACGAGGAGCGCAAGGCCGGCGGCATCCTCGCGGAGCGCGCCGGGGACGGCGTGGTGATCGGCATCGGCCTCAACGTCACGCTGCGCGCCGAGGAGCTGCCCGTACCGGGCGCGGGATCGCTGGCCCTGGCCGGCGCCAAGGTCACCGACCGCGACCCGCTGCTGCGGGCGGTGCTGCGGTCGGTCGAGGACTGGTACGGACAGTGGACCGCGGCGGACGGCGACGCGGCGGCCTGCCGCCTCCAGGACGCGTACGCCGCCGGGTGCGCCACGCTCGGCCGGACCGTACGGGCCCAGCTGCCCGGCGACCGGGAGCTGCGCGGCGAGGCGGTGGCGATCGACGGGGACGGGCGGCTGGTGCTCGCGACGGAGGAGGGGATGCAGCAGCCGGTCGACGCGGGCGACATCGTGCACCTGCGGCCGGCGGGGCAGGAGTAGCGGGCTGTCCACGTTTGCGTCCGTATAGCGGTCAAGAACGATCAGATCCTGGTCAAGAAACCTCGGGAGCAATCGCACTTATGTGTCGTTGGGGGCGAAAGCGACGAGGCGGGAGAGTGAGCCAGAGCACACCTGCCGTATCGTTGAGGCGGTCCGCCGTGCAGCGGACGACGAGCGAGCAGTGATCGGAAGGGCAGTGCGCAGGGAACGGACAGGGAGCGGGCGGTGACCGCCGACGACTCGGGCGCCGGCCCGCGCGAAGCGGACATCGCCCCTCGTGAGACGGGGGCTGCTCGCAGTGAGGGGGACCCGGCACGGACGGACGGCGGCGCGTCCGCCGACGGCACCGCCACGCGTACCGGCGGCCGCGCGGCGGGCGCCGGGGCCGCGGACGGCGCGGTGAACGGCGTGGCGCGGGCCGACGGCGCGGGCGACGCCGGTGACGACGACACCATCGCCATCCGCCTCGAACAGCTCATCCTCGGCGCCGACCGCCGCTACACCCCCTTCCAGGCCGCCCGCAGCGCGGGCGTCTCCATGGAGCTGGCCTCCCGCTTCTGGCGCGCCATGGGCTTCGCCGACATCGGCCAGGTCAAGGCGCTGACCGAGGCCGACGTGCTGGCGCTGCGGCGGCTGGCGGGCCTGGTGGAGGCCGGGCTGCTCAGCGAGGCGATGGCGGTCCAGGTGGCCCGCTCCACCGGGCAGACCACGGCCCGGCTCGCCGACTGGCAGATCGACTCCTTCCTGGAGGGCCTGACCGAGCCCCAGGACTCCGGCCTGACCCGTACGGAGATCACCTATCCCCTCGTCGAACTGCTCCTGCCCGAGCTGGAGGAGTTCCTCGTCTACGTCTGGCGCCGCCAGCTCGCCGCCGCCACCGGCCGCGTCGTGCAGGCGCAGGACGACGCGGAGATGGTCGACCGGCGGCTCGCGGTGGGCTTCGCCGACCTCGTCGGCTTCACCCGGCTCACCCGCCGCCTGGAGGAGGAGGAACTGGGCGAACTGGTCGAGGCGTTCGAGACCACCGCCGCCGACCTGGTCGCCGCGCACGGCGGCCGGCTCATCAAGACGCTCGGCGACGAGGTCCTGTTCGCGGCCGACGACGCGGGCATCGCGGCCGAGATCGGCCTGCGCCTCATCGAGACCATGGCCAACGACGAGACGATGCCGGAGCTGCGCGTCGGCATCGCGTTCGGCACGGTCACGACGCGGATGGGCGACGTCTTCGGCACCACCGTGAACCTGGCCAGCCGGCTCACGTCGATAGCGCCGAAGGACACGGTGCTGGTGGACGAGGCGTTCGCGGAGGAGCTGGGGCGTACGGGCGAGGCGCCGGTCTCCGAGGCCGACGCGAAGGCCGCCGCCGAGGCCGCGGCGGGCGGCGCCGGACCGCTGCCCGAGTACCGCTTCGCGCTCCAGCCGATGTGGCAGCGGCCGGTGCGGGGACTGGGCGTCGTGGAGCCCTGGCTGCTGAGCCGCCGTACCTGAACCCCGGTGCGTGTGATCCATCCCGTTCCGGCAGCGGCACCCCCTGGCTAGAGTGGCGAACGATCGTTAACGACCATTGCCGGTCGTTGTCGAACCACCGTTGACCAGGGAGGGTGCTGCATGGACACGCAACGCTTCGGGGAGTTCGTCGGCGTACACCGCCACGGCCACGTCGCCGAGCTGCGGCTCGACCGGCCCAAGGCGATGAACGCCGTGTCCACGGCCATGGCGGACGCCGTCACCACCGCCTGCGACACCCTCGCGGCCGACCGCGACGTCCGCGTCACCGTCCTGACCTCCACCCACGAGCGCGCCTTCTGCGTGGGCGCCGACCTGAAGGAGCGCAACTCCTTCAGCGACGCCGACCTGATGCGGCAGCGCCCGCGCGCCCGCGCCGCCTACACCGGCGTCCTGGAGCTGCCGATGCCCACCATCGCCGCCGTCCACGGCTTCGCGCTCGGCGGCGGTTACGAGCTGGCGCTCGCCTGCGACCTGATCGTGGCGGACCGTACGGCCGTGGTCGGCCTGCCGGAGGTGTCGGTGGGCGTGATCCCGGGCGGCGGCGGTACGCAGCTGCTGCCCCGGCGCGTCGGCGCGGCCCGCGCGGCGGAGCTGATCTTCACGGGGCGGCGGGTGGAGGCGGCCGAGGCCCGTGAGCTGGGACTCGTGGACCAGCTGGTCGACGAGGGCCGGGACACCGAAGAGGCCCTGGCCCTGGCCGGGCGCATCGCGCGGAACTCCCCGGTCGGCCTGCGCGCCGCCAAACGCGCCCTGCGCCTGGGCCACGGCCTCGACCTGCGGACCGGCCTGGACCTGGAGGACGGCGCCTGGCGCAGCGTGGCGTTCTCCGGCGACCGGGCGGAAGGCGTGGCCGCCTTCAACGAGAAGCGGCGGCCGGAGTGGCCGGGGGAGTGAGGACCGCCGCCGCGCCCACGGGCCGGGCGGGCCCGGCCCGCCCGGCGGGGTAACGCACCGTGTCCATCCGGAAAAGGCGAACGGCCCCGAACATTCCTACGCTGTAGTGATACGAAGCGCGCACGGTGACGGAATGTGAGGTCCGGTGACGGACGAGGGTGACGACAGGCTTCGGGCCGTGGTGGCACTCGCACAGGCGATGGCGGCCGCGCACACCCCGCGTGAGTCCGTGCGGGCCGCGGCGGAGGGCGTGCGGGCCGCCATAGGGGGCTCCTTCGCGGCGATCTCGGCCTGGGAGCGCGAGCTGGGCCGGCTGAAAGTGCTGGTCAACGTCGGTGAACTGGCCGAGGGGGAGGAAGAGTTCCCCCGGGACGAGGCGTATCCGGTGCACGAGTTCCCGGAGATCGTCGGATTCCTGCACGAGCAGTGGGCCGGGGGCGGCCAGCCCGACGCGTGGGTCGAGACCGCCGACGGCCTGGCGCAGGAAGGTCCGTACAACCACCAGCGGGTGGCCGCGCTGCGCCGCCGCGGCCGGGGCTGTTGTGTGGTCGCGCCGATCGTGCTGCACGGGCGCGCGTGGGGCGAGCTGTACGTGGCCCGCTCGGCCGGGGAGCCGGTCTTCACGCGGGCGGACGCGGAATTCGCCACCGTACTGGCCGCGGTGACCGCCGCCGGGATCGCGCAGACGGAGCGGCTGGCGGAGGCGCGCCGGCTGGCGTTCACGGACTCCCTGACCGGCCTGGCCAACCGCCGCGCGGTCGACATGCGGCTCGACGAGGCGCTGGAGCGGCACCGCAGGGACGGCGCGGTGGTGAGCCTGGTGGTCTGCGACTTGAACGGGCTGAAGCGGGTCAACGACTCGTGCGGGCACGCCGTCGGCGACCGGCTGCTGGAACGTTTCGGCTCGGTGCTCTCCCTGTGCGGCGCCATACTGCCGGGCGCCCTCGCGGCCCGCCTCGGCGGCGACGAGTTCTGCCTGCTCACGGTGGGTCCGCCGGCCGACGAGGTGGCCAAGGTGGCCGCCGAGCTGTGCGACCGGGCCGCGGAACTGGAACTGGGCGAGGGCGTCGCCGTCGGCGTCGCCTCGACCGGCGACCCGATCGGTCCGGTGCGCTCCGCGCGGCGCCTGTTCCGGCTGGCCGACGCCGCCCAGTACCGGGCGAAGGGCGCCGGCTCCCGCGGCCCGGTGGTGGCGGGCCGGGACGGCGGTACGGACGATCCGGTGGTACGCCTGGCCGACGCCCCGGAGCGCGCCTCGACGACGGAACGGCGCCGGTTCCGGCGGTGAGGTCCCCCTACGGTGGCCGCGCTCCGGCCGGTGACACGGTCGTGCGGCGGCGTTGCCGGGGCCGCTGCGCATCCAGTGGTGACATCCAGGGATTCAGCTTCTAGGGTGCCTGAATATGGATATGCACACTGTGGTGCTGGGGACGTCCGGCACGACCGCACAGGACGTCATCGCCGTCGCCCGCGGCGCCGCCCGTATCGAGCTGTCCGAGGAGGCCACGGCCGCGGTCGCCGCCGCCCGCGCGGTCATCGACGACCTCGCCGCCAAACCGGATCCGGTCTACGGCGTCTCCACGGGCTTCGGCGCCCTCGCCGTCCGCCACATCAGCCCGGACCTGCGGGCCCAGCTCCAGCGCAACATCGTGCGCTCGCACGCCGCCGGCATGGGGCCGCGGGTCGAGCGCGAGGTGGTGCGCGCGCTGATGTTCCTGCGCCTGAAGACCCTGGCCTCCGGGCACACCGGCGTGCGGCCGCTGGTCGTCGCCACCATGGCCGAGATCCTCAACGCCGGGATCACCCCGGTCGTCCACGAGTACGGCTCGCTCGGCTGCTCCGGCGACCTCGCGCCGCTGTCGCACTGCGCGCTGACGCTGATGGGCGAGGGCGAGGCGGAGGGCCCCGACGGCGTCGTACGCCCGGCCGGCGAGCTGCTCACCGAGCACGGCATCGCGCCGGTCGAGCTGCGCGAGAAGGAGGGCCTGGCCCTCCTGAACGGCACCGACGGCATGCTCGGCATGCTGATCATGGCCTGTGCCGACCTGGCCCGCCTCTTCACCACCGCGGACATCACCGCCGCGCTCTCCCTGGAGGCGCTGCTCGGTACGGACAAGGTGCTCGCGCCCGAACTGCACGCCATCCGCCCGCACCCCGGGCAGGCCGCCTCGGCCGCCAACATGCTCAAGGTCCTGGCCGGTTCGGGCCTCACCGGCCACCACCAGGACGACGCCCCGCGCGTCCAGGACGCGTACTCCGTGCGCTGCGCCCCGCAGGTCGCGGGCGCGGGCCGGGACACCCTGGACCACGCCCGCCTGGTCGCGAGCCGCGAGCTGGCCGCGGCCGTCGACAACCCGGTGGTCCTGGCGGACGGCCGGGTCGAGTCGAACGGCAACTTCCACGGCGCGCCGGTCGCCTACGTCCTGGACTTCCTCGCCGTCGCCGCGGCCGACCTCGGCTCGATCGCCGAGCGCCGTACGGACCGCCTGCTGGACAAGAACCGCTCGCACGGCCTGCCCGCGTTCCTGGCCGCCGACCCGGGCGTCGACTCCGGTCTGATGATCGCTCAGTACACGCAGGCCGCGCTGGTCAGCGAGCTGAAGCGGCTGGCGGCGCCTGCTTCGGTGGACTCCATCCCGTCCTCCGCCATGCAGGAGGACCACGTCTCCATGGGCTGGTCGGCGGCGCGCAAGCTGCGTACGGCCGTGGACAACCTGACCCGGGTGCTCGCCGTCGAGCTGTACGCGGCGACCCGGGCGGTGGAGATGCGCGACGGCCTGACCCCGGCGCCCGCCACCCGCGCGGTGCTGGCAGCCGTACGCGCCGCGGGCGTCCAGGGCCCGGGAGAGGACCGTTTCCTCGCACCTGACCTGGAGGCGGCGTACGACTTCGTCCGCAGCGGCCGGCTGGTGGAGACGGTGGAGCAGGTCACCGGCGAACTGGCCTGACGGGCAAGGACCGCGCGCGGATCGGTCCGCGCGCGGTCCGGTGCTTCTTTGCCAGGTTGCTGCCGGCTGGCTGCCGGGTCTCTTCGCAGGTCGAAGCTGTACGGGCGGCTCCGGGCCCCGCTCAGACCTCGCTGCCGCGCGTACGGCGGACGGAGAAGCCGACCAGGCCGGCGCCGATGCCGAGGAAGGCCGCGCCGCCGATGACGTACGGCGTGGTGTCGAAGGCGCCGGTGTCCGCGAGCAGCGCGTCCGGCTCCCGCTGCGCGTCCTGCTGCGCCTGGCCGGCGGACTGCGGCTGCGTGGTCGGGTCCTGCTGGGCCGAGCGGGGGGTGTGCGTCGTCCGTTCGCCGTGTTCGACGGTGGCGTTCGCGGACGGTACGAACCACAGCGCGAGCAGTACCGATCCCGCGGCTGCGGCGGTCAGCAGTGGTCGACGTGCGGTCACGGGCACGGAAACGATCCCCCTTGTGGGCTCGGCAAATTGACCGTTGACAACAGATGTTAGTGACAGCCGCGGGTCGTGGGGAAGTCAGGACCGGCTGGTGCTTACGCTCCCAGACATGAGCAATGACGAGACATCACGGTTTGTCCGGCTCCATGTCGAACTGGTCATGGAGGTCGCGGACTCGGACCGGCTGACCGGCGCCGCACTCGACCACATCAACGCCGACCCGTCCCTGCCCGCGGAGGAGCGCGGTCATGCGCGGGAAACGGTGCACAACGATCCGGCGGAGGCCCTGGCGTACCTCGTGGACCCCTTCGACCTGGTCGAGGACGTGCCCGGGGTGGAGCTGACCCAGGCGTCGTGGAGCAGCGAGGAGATCGACTACGACGCGGACGCGGAGTGGGTCCTCGGGGACGACGCGGAGGACGAGGGCTACCCGGAGGACGACGAACCCGAGGGCGCGGAGACCGCGGACGGGGTGCGGGTCCGCTTCTGAGGCGGAACCGCACGCCGGGCGCTCCTCGCCACCGGCACCGCGCACCCCCGGACGACGCCCGACCCCGTCCGGGGGTTGCGTGGTATTTGCCACAGCTGTCCTACGTATGGAACGGACGAAACGGAACAGACGTTCCTGAGGTGTCGCCCGGCAGTCTGCGGTGCGGCGCCCGGCTCGGGGGTTCCCGGGTTCGGCAGCAAGGCAATGGAGAGTCGTGTGATGACGGACAGCAAGCGTCGCAAGGGCCTGATAGCCACTGCAGCGCTGCTCGGGGGTGTGCTGACCCTCGGAGCGTGCGGCGGTGGCGACGCCGGTGACGAGGGCGGCCACGACAACACGAAGAAGGTCGACGAGGCGGCGGCGAAGGACGCCTCCGAAGCCAAGATCAAGATATCGCCGGAGAACGGCTCGGCCGACGCGGGTATCAGCAGCGACGCCAAGGTCAGCGTCACCGGCGGCAAGCTGACCGACGTACAGATGACCTCGGGCGAGAACAAGAAGCCCGTCGAGGGCACCCTCGCCGCCGACGGCAGCTCCTGGAAGCCGAAGAAGCAGCTGGAGCGCTCGACCAAGTACACGATCACCGCC